>NZ_QOBB01000339.1:0-5672 GCF_024704855.1 Burkholderia sp. HAN2018
CTCGGCATCCACGGCGAGAAAGGCGTCGAACGCCGCGCGCCGCTGCCGGCCGATGCGCTGGCCGACACGCTGCTGTCGAGCATCGTCGCCGATCTCGTGCTCGACCGCGGCGAACGCGTCGCGCTGTTCGTCAACGGCCTCGGCGCGACGCCGGACATGGAACTCGCCATCGTGCTGCGCGCCGCGCACGACAACTTGACGCGGCGCGGCATCGTCGTCTCACGCGCGTGGGCCGGCACGTTCCTGTCGGCATTGAACATGCCCGGCTGCTCGATTTCCGTGCTGCGGCTGAACGACGAACGCGCGGTGCTGCTCGACGCGCCGACTCAGGCGCGCGCATGGCCGGGCGGCGGCGCGGTGAATACGCAGATCCGCGTGGCCGAGGCCGCTGCGCAAGAAGCGCCGCTGCCGCCGCTCGATGCGACCGGCCGCGCGTGGGCAGCGCGCCTGCAACCGGCACTGCATGCGGTCGCGCAGACGCTGATCGATCATGAGCAGACGCTGACGGACCTCGATGCGGCCGCCGGCGACGGCGATCTCGGTGCGAGCATGCTGCGCGCCGCACAGGCGATCCTCGCGCTGCCGGAAACCGCGTACGGCTCGCCGGCCGGCGTGCTCGCGGCGCTCGGCGCCGCGTTGCGCCGCGCCATCGCCGGCAGTTCGGGGCCGTTCTACGCGACCGCGCTGCTGCGCGCATCGCGCCGGCTGGCCGATGTCGCCGAGCCGTCGGCGCGCGACTGGGCCGCGGCGTTCCACGGCGCGGTGGACTCGATCAGCGAACTGGGCGGCGCGCACGCCGGCGACCGGACGATGCTCGATGCGCTGGTGCCGGCCGTCGCGGCATTCGAACGGGCGCTCGACAACGATCGCGATCACGCGGGCGCATGGGCGGCGGCGGTCGAAGCCGCCGAGCAGGGTGCACAGGAAACCGCGCAGATGACGCCGCGCGCGGGGCGCGCGAGTTATCTCGGCGAGCGCGCGATCGGCACGCCGGATGGCGGTGCGGTGGCGGTGTCGTACTGGTTGCGCGCATTGCAGCCGCACGTGCGATAAGCGGCGGCGGCAGGCTGATGCGGGCCGCCCGCATCAACCTGCCGCACGCGTCCCGGTTTGCCCCGGCAGCAGCGCGGCGCCGATTGCGGCCATGCCGAAACTCGCGAGCCAGCACCAGTAGCCGATTGCATCGAGATGAACCGGCTCAACCCCGCCGGCTTCATTGACGACGATCCGATGCTGCGTCAGGAAGCTTGACCCGAACAGCAGCGCGAGCACGGCCAGCGTGACCGCCTGCGTGCGCCGGCGCTTCGCGATCAGCCACCAGGCCGCGAACACGAGCGGGTTCGCGAGCCACGCGAAGATGCCGAAGAAAAGGCCCATCCAGCCGGTCAGCAGCACCTGCCAGCCGTCGGCCCAGGGATGCGGATCGGGTGCGCCCGTGCGGAACGGCACGGTGAACATGGCGACCAGATAGAGCACGACGCTGATCGCGAGCAGCACGGTCGTGGCGCGGCCCATCGGCGGTCGGACGGTCGCAGTGGCGGGGGTCGATGTGTTCATGGTCGTGCCGGGCGCCCGATGCGGGTCGTTCAGACGCCTTCCACCAGCACGGCGCGATAGCGCGCGCCCTTGAAACGATGCTGGACGACGTCCTGGTATTCGGGGCCGTGATACCACGCGTGCGCGGCTTCCTTCGACGGAAACTCGACGATCACGACACCTTCCGGGCCTTCGCCCTCCAGTGTTTCCTGCGGGCCATAGGCGGCGAGCACCTTGACCGGATGCCCGGCGAGCGTCGCGCCGACCTTGCTCTGGTAGACGTCGAGTTCGTGCTGGTCCTGCGTGCTTTCACGTGTAAACACAATGTAGGTGGCCAAGATACGTGCTCCTGATGCGATGCATGGAAGGTGGAAGGGTCGGCCGCGCGCCGCACCGTTCGGCAGGACGGCACGCGGCCTGCTCGCAGCTTACAGCGGTTTCGCGACGAGCGCCGGGGCCCGCCCGCATGCTCGCCCGAGCAGCTGCGGCGGGCACCACCGGTCGTCCGCGTACGGATCCTGCCGCGACGCGGACGAACGGAAACGGCGCCCGTCACGCAACGGTCGCGGTGGCCTGCATCGTCAGCCAGCCGTCGCGATCCTTCGCCCACAGCTCGATCGTCTTGCCGTCGTCCGACGGCTTGCCGCACAGCGTAAACGGCTCCCCGTCGAACGTCGGGCGCACCGCGCGGAACGCAAAGCTCGCGAGCGCGGCATCGGGCCGTTCGCGGCGCACGAGATCGACGAGCAGCGTCGCGATCAGCGGGCCGTGCACGACGAGCCCCGGATAGCCTTCCTCCTGCGTCACGTAGCTGCGGTCGTAGTGGATGCGGTGGCCATTGAAGGTCAGCGCCGAATAGCGGAACAGCATCACCGCGTCGGCCGTGACCGTGCGCGACCACGCCTCGCCTGCCGGCGCCGCGATCGGCTTCGGCGCGGGTGCGCCCGGCTGCGGCGCATCGCGATAGACGATGTCGTGCTCCTCCTCGACGCACGGCACGCCGTCGCACTCGATCCGGTGCTGCACCGTCACGAAGACGAGCCGGCCGCTGCGGCCCGTCTTGTCCTCGAGGTTCACGATCGTCGATTCGCGTATCGCGCGCCGTCCGGTGCGCAGCGGCGCATGGAACGTCAGGCGGCCGCCGGCCCACATGCGGCGCGGCAGCGGCACGGGCGGCAGGAAGGCGCCGCGCTTCGGGTGGCCGTCGGGGCCGAGTTCGGCCAGCGGCGCGACGGGCAGGAAATAGAGCCAGTGCCACATCGGCGGCACGACGTCGCCGGGCGACGGGCGGTCGAGCGTGGCGGCCAGCGCGTTCAGCGGGAACGCGGTGATGTCGTCGCCGAGCGTTTCGGTCTTGCCGAGCCACGCGTCGAGCGACGCCGGGGCGGACGGCTGCGAGGATGGGGTGGACACGTGCGGAATCTCCGGGAGGCTTGCAACGGCTTCAATATGCACGCCGCGCGCCGTTTCGCGAAGCCGGATTTCCCGAATCCCTTCCAGATTCCCGGCTTCGAACCCGCCTGCCCCGCCGCGTGGCCGCGCGGGACGGCTTTCGTCCGATCATTCGATCGCGCTCGCCGTGTGCGGGCCGGGCCGACATCCTTGCGGCTTGACCACCGCCGGCACGCCGCCTAAATTGCTTCAGACGGGCCGGCCGCGACGTGTCATACGGGTGACAAAAACGATAGTTTGCTATCGAATTATTTTGCCCCTATCATCTCGCCCATGACCAATCTGCACGACCTCCGCCTCGCCGTCAGCAGCCTGCTCGTGCTGTCCGCGCGCAAGTGGCGCCGCACCAGTGACGGCGTACTGAACGCGTACAACGTGTCCGAGGCCTGCGCGACGCCGCTGCTGATCGCCGGGCGCCTCGGCGAAGGCGTGCGGCAAGGCACGCTCGCCGAACACGTCGGCATCGAAGGGCCGTCGCTCGTGCGCCTGCTCGACCAGCTGTGCGCGGCCGGCCTTGCGCGCCGCGACGAGGATCCGCACGATCGCCGCGCGAAGACGATCTCGCTGACGGCCGCCGGCCGCGCGGTCACCGCGAAGATGGAGGAAGACCTGCGCGTGCTGCGTGCGCAGGTGCTCAAGGGTGTCACGCGCGCCGATCTCGAAGCGACGCTGCGCGTGCTCGACGCATTCAATGCATCCGAATCGCCCCCACCCGCCGCGCGCGCACCCCGCACCGGCAACACCACGTCATGACCTATCCGAGCCTTCGCGACTGGCTGTTCTCGGGCAAGACGTTCGCCGCGTCGATGCTGGCGCTGTACCTCGGCCTGTATTTCCAGTTGCCGCGCCCGTACTGGGCGATGGCGAGCGTCTACATCGTGTCGAACCCGTTCGTCGGCGCGACACGCTCGAAGGCGCTGTATCGCGCGCTCGGCACCGCGCTCGGCGCGGCTGCCGCGATCTTCTTCGTGCCGCCGTTCGTCGAGACGCCGCTGCTGTTCGCGATCATCGTCGCCACCTGGTGCGGCACGCTGCTCTACCTCGCGATCTCCGACCGCACCGCGCGCAGCTACGTGTTCATGCTCGCCGGCTATACGATGCCGCTCGTCGCTTTGCCGACCGTGACCGATCCGTCCACCGTGTTCGACGTCGCGATCGCGCGTACCGAGGAGATCGTGCTCGGCATCGTCTGCGCGAGCGTGGTCGGCAGCGCCATCTTCCCGAACCGGCTCGCGCCGACGCTGATCGAGCGCACCGATGCGTGGTTCAAGGACGCCGCGTTCTACGGCCGCGAGACGCTGTCCGGGCACCTTGCCGGCAAGGCGCTGTCCGCGTGCCGGCAACGGCTCGCGGCAACCATCACGGGCCTCGAATTCCTGCTGAGCCAGCTGAGCTACGACCATGCGCATCCGCGCATCCTCGCGCGTGCGCAGGCGCTCGCGGGCCGGATGCAGCTGTTCCTGCCGCTGATGTCGTCGCTCGCCGATCCGTTGATTGCGCTGATGCGCGACCTGCATATCCGGCCGGCCGGGCTGGACGACCTGCTCGCCGATGCCGCGAAATGGTTCGACGCACCGTTGCCGGCGGTCAAGGCCGGCAACGACGGCGACATGACCGACGACCCGGTCGCGGAGCGCCTGCGCGAACGGATTGCCGCGCTGCAGCCGGCCGACGACGCGCTCGCGAGCTGGGACGGCGCGCTGCTGTCGAACGCGCTGTGGCGGCTGCGCCAGGTCATCGACATCTGGCAGGACTGCCGCTCGCTGCGCGCGCTGATCGGCAACGAATCGGGCGTCTGGCAGCCGCGCTACCGGCACTGGCGGCTCGGCGGCACCGAGCGCTTCTTCGATCGCGGGATGATGCTGTTCTCGACGCTGACCGTCGCCGCCGCGATCGTGTTCGCGAGCTGGCTGTGGATCGCGTCCGGGTGGCACGACGGCGCCGCGGCCGTCACGCTCGTGGCCGTGTCGTGCAGCTTCTTCGCCGCGCTCGACGAGCCGGCGCCGCTGGTGTTCAAGTTCTTCCTCGCGACGACCGCGAGCGTCGTGTTCGCGGGCCTGTACCTGTTCGTCGTGCTGCCGCACGTGCACGATTTCGCGATGCTCGTCGTGATGTTCGCGGGCCCGTTCATCCTGATCGGCACGCTGCTGCCGCGCCCGCAGTTCAACATGGTGACGATGCTCGTCGCCGTGAACACGGCCACCTTCATCAGCATCCAGGGTGCGTACGACGCCGATTTCTTCGTGTTCCTGAACAGCAACCTCGCGGGCGTCGCCGGGCTGCTGTTCGCGTATGTGTGGACGCGTGCGACGCGGCCGTTCGGCGCCGAGCTCGCAGTGCGGCGCCTGCTGCGCTCGGGCTGGGAAGACGTCGCGCGCTCCGCGTCGACGCAGCCGCTCGACGACCAGCGCAACCACGCGTCACGGATGCTCGACCGCGTCACGCAGCTGCTGCCGCGTCTCGGCGCGTCCGACGACCACCGTCATCCGTCGATCGAGAGCTTCCGCGACCTGCGCATCGCACTGAATGCGCTCGACCTGCGCCGCTCGCGCCGCCGGCTGTCGGGCGACGTGCCCGACGCGATCGACCGCGTGCTGGCCGGCGTCACCGACCACTACGCACGCTGCGCGGCCGCGAACGCGCGCCAGCCGGCACCGCCCGCGCTGCTCGCGACCATCGACGAC
>NZ_QOBB01000340.1:0-5481 GCF_024704855.1 Burkholderia sp. HAN2018
CCCGGTCAGGCCCGCCGCGCCGCGAGGCCGCCGGAGGGGGCCGCGTGCACGACGATGCGGTTGCGCCCGCCTTCCTTCGCGCGATACAGCGCGTCGTCGGCCAGCTTCAGCGCGGCCTGCATGTCGTCGTCGTGTTCCGGATAGCTCGTCGTCACGCCGATGCTCACCGTCAGGCGGCCGGTCGCCCCGGCGTCGTGACGGATGCCGAGATCGAGGATGCCGGTGCGGATCGTCTCGGCGATCGACGCCGCGCCGTCCGTATCGACGTCGGGCAGCACGACGACGAACTCCTCGCCGCCGTAGCGCGCCGCGTAATCGGCCGGGCGGCGCAGGCAGCCGGCGATGCAGTGGCCGACCGCGGCGAGCGCGTCGTCGCCGGCCTGGTGCCCTTGGGTGTCGTTGTAGCGCTTGAAGTAGTCGACATCGATGAACAGCAGCGACAGCGCGTGCTGCGAGCGCGCGGCCCGGCGCCATTCGCGTGCGAGCGTGACGTCGAGCATGCGGCGGTTGTCGAGGCCCGTGAGGCCGTCGGTGCGCGCGAGCGCCTGCAGTTCGGTTTCCGCGCGGTGGCGCTTGCGCAGTTGCACGTCGAGCAGCAGCGACAGGCCGACGAAGCCGATCGCGAGCGCGACCATCGCCGAGCCGATCGGAATCGCACGGTCGTACCACGCGGCGTAGGTATCCGCTTCCGAGCGCGCGACCATGATGATGAGCGGCAGGTGCTCGAGATGCCGGAACACGTACAGGCGGCGCACGCCGTCGATCGACGCGGTATCGGCGAAGCTGCCTTCGTTGGCGGTCATGAACCGCCGGAACGTGCTGGCGTGGCTGATGTCGCGGCCGACGATCTTCGGGTCGTACGGCTCGCGCGCGACCATCTTGCCGTCGGTGTTGATCAGCGCGATCGAGCCGCGATCGCCGAGCGACAGCCGCGAGAACAGGTTCTGGAAATATTCGAGCCGGATCGACATCACGGCGACGCCGCCGAACGAGCCGTCGGGCCCCGTGATCCGCCGGCTGAGCGCGATGCTCGGCGAGCCGCCGCGCAAGCGCGAATGATACGGGGGGCTGACGTACAGGCCGACGTCGGGATGGTCGCGGTGCATCGTGAAGTACGGCTCGTTGCCGAAATTGGCCTTGCGCGGCACGTCGCTCTTGCCGTCGACCGCGATGTCGCCCTTCGCGTCGAGCACATAGATGCCGCCGAGGTACTTGGCCGTCGTCGCACGGTCGAACAGCACCTGGCGGCGCAGCGGCATCGGCAGCTTGACGACATCCGGGTCGTTCTCGCCTTCGACGACGGCCTGCAGCGACAGCGAATAGATCTCGATGTTGCGCTCGATGTCCCACGATGCCATCAGCGCGAGATTCTGCTGCATCGAGATCGAGCGGTCGCGCGCGTCGATGCGGCCTTCGTACAGTACGATCCCGCACAGGGACAGCAGGAGCAGCGCGATCAGCAGCCCGGTATAGAAGATCAGGTGCGGCAGCAGGAACCGGCGCAGATGTGCGGCGACACGGCTCGTCAGGCCGGATTCGCTGGGCACTGCGTAATCGGTTTCTGCCATGGTCCGTGGATCGATGGGCATTGCCGCCGGGCGGCGGGCCGATGCGATTGTTCGTATGACGTGGCGGCGGCGATCCGCCACGCGTCCATTCGACGCCTTCCTGCCGGCCGGCGAGAAAATGGACACTGATTACCGGGAATCGCGGCCAGATATACCGGTAAATCGAGCATTTACTGGTGACATCTACGCCGATTCAACGATCCGAGGAATCGGGCAGTGCGAATTCAACGGAGTATAACGCGCGCGTTCGCGCGCGCGGAAAATGTTGCGGGCCGTTGATCCGGATCAAATTTCAGTGAATTCCCGGGCTTGCGAATATCCGGCAAAGCGTTCCAGCGCAAGGCTGTACGGCATGAGCGGCGAAACCGCGGCGCATGGCCGCCGATTCCATCGGGTTAACGGCAGGCGAGCGAAAAAAATGAAGGCGTCGATATGCGCCGATTATTCGTTTCAGCAGCCGGGCGAACGCGAAAATGAAAACGGGCGGCCGTTGCGGCCGCCCGTTTCGTGAAGCCCGGCGTACGGGCTGCCGGCATACGGGCTCCCGGCGTACGGGCTTCCGGCACGCCGGAAACCCGCGGCACGGCCGTGCTTATCCGCCGTGCTGTTGCGCCTTGAACGCGAGCCGGAACCGGTGCAGCAGCGGCTCGGTATAACCGCTCGGCTGCGACGTGCCCTGCAGCGCGAGCGCGCACGCGGCCTTGAACGCGGTCGACTGGTCGTAGCCGGGCGCCATCGGGCGATAGTTCGGGTCGCCGGCGTTCTGCTGGTCGACGACGCGCGCCATCCGCTTGAACACGTCGAGCACGAACGCCTCGGTGATCACGCCGTGGCGCAGCCAGTTCGCGATGTGCTGGCTCGAAATGCGCAGCGTCGCGCGGTCTTCCATCAGGCCGACGTCGTGGATGTCGGGCACCTTCGAGCAGCCGACGCCCTGTTCGACCCAGCGCACGACGTAGCCGAGGATGCCCTGCGCGTTGTTCTCGACTTCGTTCAGGATCTCGGCTTCGCTCCACGCGGCGCGCTCGACGACCGGCACGGTCAGCAGCCCTTCGAGCAGCGTGTCGCGTTCGCTCGCGTACGGCGTCTTCTCGAGTTCCTGTTGGACGGCCTGCACGTCGACGAGGTGGTAGTGCAGCGCGTGCAGCGTCGCGGCGGTCGGCGACGGCACCCATGCGGTGTTCGCGCCGGCGCGCGGATGCGCGATCTTCTGCTCGAGCATCGCGTGCATCAGGTCGGGCATCGCCCACATGCCCTTGCCGATCTGCGCGCGGCCGCGCAGGCCGGCCGACAGGCCCGCGAGCACGTTGTTGCGCTCGTACGACTGGATCCACGCCGACGACTTCATGTCGCCCTTGCGGATCATCGGGCCCGCTTCCATCGCGGTGTGCATCTCGTCGCCGGTGCGGTCGAGGAAGCCGGTGTTGATGAACGCGACGCGCGCGGCGGCGGCGGCGATACATGCGGCGAGGTTCACGCTGGTGCGGCGCTCCTCGTCCATGATGCCCATCTTCAGCGTGTTGCGCGGCAGGTTGTACAGATCCTCGATGCGCGCAAACAGCGTATCGGCGAATGCGACTTCGACCGGGCCGTGCATCTTCGGCTTCACGATGTAGATCGAGCCGGTGCGCGAGTTGCGCTTCGCCTTCAGGTCGTGCAGCGAGCACAGCACCGTGACGACGCCGTCGAGGATCCCTTCCGGAATCTCGTTGCCGTCGCGGTCGAGCACCGCGCCGTTGGTCATCAGGTGACCGACGTTGCGCACGAACAGCAGCGAGCGGCCGTGCAGCGACAGCGTGCCGCCGTCGGGCGTCGTGTACTCGCGGTCGGCGTTCAGGCGGCGCGTGAAGGTCTTGCCGCCCTTCGCGACTTCCTCGACCAGCGTGCCCTGCATCAGGCCGAGCCAGTTGCGGTAGAGCTGGACCTTGTCGTCGGCGTCCACCGCCGCGACCGAATCCTCGCAGTCGATGATCGTGCTGACCGCGGCTTCGAGCACGACGTCCTTCACGTTCGCGAGATCGGCGCGGCCGATCGGCGTCGATGCGTCGATCTGGATCTCGAGGTGCAGGCCGTTGTGCTTCAGCAGGATCGCGGACGGCGCGTCGGCCGCGCCCTGGTAGCCGACGAACTGCGCCGGCTGCGCGAGGCCGACGATCCCCTTGGCGGTTTCGACGGCGAGCTGGCCGTCCTGCACGCGGTAGCGCAGCGCGTCGCGGTGCGAGCCGCTCGCGAGCGGCGCCGCGTTGTCGAGCACGTTGCGCGCGTAGTCGATCACGCGCTGGCCGCGCGTCGGGTTGTAGGCCGTGGTGCGTTCGGCGCCGCCGTCTTCAGGCAGTGCGTCGGTGCCGTACAGCGCGTCGTACAGGCTGCCCCAGCGGGCGTTCGCGGCGTTCAGCGCATAACGCGCGTTCGACAGCGGCACGACGAGCTGCGGGCCGGCCTGCGTCGCGATCTCGCTGTCGACGTTCGCGGTGGCTGCCGCGACGTTCGACGGAACCGGCACGAGGTAGCCGATTTGTTCGAGGAATGCGCGATACGCGGCGTGGTCGCGCACCGGGCCGGGGTGCGCGCGGTGCCAGGTGTCGAGTTCCTGCTGCAGGCGGTCGCGTTCCGCGAGCAACTCGCGGTTGCGCGGCGCCAGGTCGTGCACCAGGGCCGAGAAACCGCTCCAGAACGCGGCCTTGTCGATGCCGGTGCCCGGCAACGCTTCGTTTTCAATGAACTGGCTCAGCGCTGGCGCGACTTGCAGTCCTGCTTGGTCGATCATCGTTAATCCTCCCGGGGAAAAATCGCGCGCGGCTTGGCTGGTCATACCGCGACGCTTTGTGTGCCGGCGCGGGCAATCTGCGCGTCCTGTTCGGACTTTACGCCAGACACGCCGATCGCGCCCGCGATCCGGCCGCCGACCGTGACCGGCACGCCGCCTTCGAGCAACCCCGTCAGCGGCGCGCTGAGAAACGCGGTGCGGCCGCCGTTGATCATATCCTCATACGCCTTCGTCTCGCGCCGGCCGAGCGCCGCCGCGCGCGCCTTGTCCTGCGCGATACAGGCGCTGGCCGGCGATGCGCCGTCCAGGCGTGCAAACGCGAGCAGGTGGCCGCCGTCGTCGACGACGGCGATCGACACGGCCCAGCCGTGGCGTTCCGCTTCCGCGCGGGCGGCGGCGAGCATGCGGTCGGCATCGGCCAGTTCGAGTTCGGGTTTCGTCTGCATGGAGATCCTCCGGAATCAGGTCAGTTGACGAGTCGGTTGTCGACGAGCTCGATCCAGTGGCGCACCGGCGTGCGGCCCGCGCCGTTCAGGTGAGTCTGGCAGCCGACGTTGGCCGTGACAATCAGGTCCGGCCGCGCGGCTTCGAGCGCATCGAGCTTGTTGTCGCGCAGCGTTGTCGCGAGTTCGGGCTGCGTCAGCGAATACGTGCCGGCCGAGCCGCAGCACAGATGGCCGTCGGCGACATTCGTCAGATCGAAGCCGAGCCGCGTCAGGATGCTTTCCACCGCGCCGCCGAGCCGCTGCGCGTGCTGCAGCGTGCACGGGCAGTGAACCGCGACGCGGCGCGGCGTCGACTCGGCCAGCGCGTCGAGCGGCTCGGCCGCGATCACTTCCGCGAGGTCGCGCGCGAGCGCGCTGACGCGCCGCGCTTTCTCCGCGTAGACGGGGTCGGAGCGCAGCAGGTCGCCGTATTCCTTCACGAACGCGCCGCAGCCGCTTGCCGTCAGCACGATCGCTTCCGCGCCCGCCTCGATCGCGGGCCACCATGCGTCGATGTTGCGGCGTGCGCGGGCGAGGCCGGCATCCTGCGCGTTCAGGTGATATTCGGTCGCGCCGCAGCAGCCGGCCTCGCGCGCCGGGCTCACGCTGATGCCGAGCCGGTCGAGCACGCGCGCGGCGGCCGCATTGGTGTTCGGCGACA
>NZ_QOBB01000341.1:0-5426 GCF_024704855.1 Burkholderia sp. HAN2018
AGGTTCTCGGTGATCGACAGGTGCGGGAACAGCTCGAAATGCTGGAACACCATCCCGACCTTCGAGCGCAGCTTCGACAGGTTCGTCTTCTTGTCGCCGACCGACTGGCCGTTCACGAGGATCTCGCCCTGCTGGAACGGCTCGAGGCCGTTGACGGTCTTGATCAGCGTCGACTTGCCGGAACCCGACGGGCCGCACACGACGACCACTTCGCCTTTCCTGACCTCGGTCGTGCAGTCGGTGAGGACCTGAAACGGGCCGTACCACTTCGAAATGTTGCTGATGGAAATCATGGGGGATACCTGCATCGTAATGAGGCGCGCGCGGCGCCGGTTCAGCGCGCCTTCGCGACGCGGTAGCGGCGTTCGAGCACGCGGGCGTACCACGTCAACGGGAAGCACATCGCGAAGTAGAGCAGCGCGACCATCGCGTAGATCGGAAACGGCTTGAACACCGCATTGGTGATGATGTTGCCGGTCTTCGTGAGTTCGGTCAGCCCGATGATCGACGTCAGCGCCGTGCTCTTCACCGCCTGCACGAGAAAGCCGACGGTCGGCGGCAGCGCGATTTTCCATGCCTGCGGCCACACCGCGTAACGGAGTTGTTGCGTCCACGTCATGCCGAGGCTGGCCGCCGCACTCCACTGGCCGCGCGGCACGGCGTCGACGCAGCCGCGCCAGATGTCGGCCAGGTATGCGCTCGCGTTCAACGTCAATACGACCGATGCGGCGGTCCACGGCGTCACGTCGATGCCGATCAGTGGCAGCCCGAAGAAACCGAGGAACAGCTGCATCAGCAACGGCGTGCCCTGAAACAGCTCGACGTACAGGCTCACGAAGCGGCGCAGCGCCGGCACCGGCGAGATGCGCATCGCGAGCAGCGCAAACCCGGCGACGCTGCCGCCGACGAACGTGATCAGCGACAGCAGCATGGTCCAGCGCGCGGCCAGTAGCAGGTTCCACGCAATATCCTGGAAGGTGAATTCGATCATCGGGCCCGCTCCGTCGGGAGGCCGGTTTCAGGGGAGCGCGCGCGCCACGTAAAGCGGGCAACGCACGAGCGGCGCGGTGCGTTGCCCGCACCGTGCGGCGCGCGGCCCGCGAACAGACGGCGGCCGACGCGATTGAGCAGCATGCGCAGCGCGATCGACAGCAGTAGGTAGATCGCAGTCACGACGATGTAGATCTCGAACGCACGGAAATTGCGCGACTGGATGAAGTTCGCCGCATAGGTCAGGTCGGGCACCGAGATCTGCGACACGACGGCAGAACCGAGCATCACGATCAGCACCTGCCCGAGCAGCGCGGGGTACACGTTCGCGAGCGCCTGCGGCAGCACGACCTGACCGAACACCTGCCGGCCGTGCAGCCCGAGCGCACGTGCGGCCTGCGTCTGCCCGTGCGGAACCGATTCGATGCCGGCCCGCAGGATCTCGACCGCATACGCGCCCAGGTTGACCGTCATCGCCAGCACGGCCGCCTGCGCTTCGTCGATGTGCACGCCGATCCCGGGCAGCCCGAAGAAGATGAAGAACAGCTGGACCAGGAACGGCGTATTGCGGATCAGCTCGACGTAGGCCGCGACCAGCGTGCGTGCCCAGCGCGGGCCGGCGAGCGCGGCCCACGCGCCGGCGGTGCCGATCAGGCCGCCGAGCGCGGTGGAGGCCGCGGTGAGGCCGAGCGTCACGCCGATCCCGCGCGCGAGCATGCCGGCGTAGAGGCCGAAATCGCTGAAGTCGAACACGTAGGTCATAACGATACCTTCCGTCGTGAATGCGGGGCGGGCGCGACGCGCGTCACAGGTCGGCCGGCAGTGCCGCGTGCAGCCACTTCTGCGACAGGGTGTTCAGCGTGCCGCTTTTCTTCGCGCCGGCGATCGCGTCATTGACCTTCTGCATCAGGCGCGGCTCGTTCTTGTTCAGGCCGACGTGATCGGGCGAGCTGAACAGCGAGAACTTCTGCTCCGGATCGATCGACGGATGGCGCGCGATGATCGTCGCGCCGACGTCGTTGCCGATCACGAGCAGTTGCGCCTGCCCCGACAGGAACGCCGCGATCGCGCCGTTCGGATCGTCGAAGCGCTTGATCGTCGCGTTCGGCGGCGCGACCTTGCTCACGCTCAGGTCCTCGAGCGTGCCGCGCGCGACCGCGACCGACTTGCCGGCGAGATCGGCGGTGCCTTTCACGGCGAGCGATTTCGGGCCGAATACCGCGAGATAGTACGGCGCATACGCGTTCGAGAAATCGATCACCTTCGCGCGCTCCGGCGTCTGGCCGACCGACAGCAGCATGTCGGTCTTGCGGTCGGCGAGATACGCCATTCGGTTGTCGCCGGTGACCTGCACGAGCTCGACCTTCGCGTTGAGCGCCTTGCCGATCAGCGCCGCCATGTCGATGTCGTAACCTTGCGGCTTCATGTCGGGGCCGATCGAGCCGAACGGCGGGTAGTCCTCGAACACGCCGATGCGCACGACGCCGGATTTCGCGATCGTGTCGAGTGCGTCGGCATGTGCGAGCGGCGCGATGGCGGCGAGACCCGCCGCGCAGGTGCAGACGAGGGCGGTGCGGGCGAGCAGGCGTCGCACGAGACGGTGGGCTTGGGTCGATGCGTTCATGATGGAGTCCTTGTTGCTGCGCTGGGGAAAGAACCGGAAATCAGGCGCCGCGTGCGGCGATCAGCTTGCATGCATGCGCGGGTAGCTCGGCGGTGACCGGCATGCCGACGTGCAGGTCGGGCGTTTCGCGCGGCGTCGTCGCTGCCGTCAGCGTGAAGCCGCGGCAATCGATCGTCGCCTCGATCGACGCGCCGACGTCGCGCACGAACGTGACCGTGCCGGCGAGCGTGTTCGGCGCGGACGGCGAGACCGAGGCCGCGCGCACGCACACGTCCTCGGGGCGAATCAGCAGGCGCACGGCGTCGTCCGCGCGCGGCGCGTCGGGCGCGCGCCGGATCGCGAGCCGTTGTCCGCCCGGCAGCACGATCGCGTCGTCGCCGTCGCACGCGACCGGCAGGATGTTGCCGAGGCCGATGAAATCCGCGACGAATTCGTTGACCGGATCGCGATAGATGTCGAGCGGCCGGCCGACCTGCTGGATGCGGCCTTTCTCCATTACGACGATCTCGTCGGCCATCGTCATCGCTTCGCGCTGGTCGTGCGTGACCATGATCGTCGTGATGCCGAGCCGTTGCTGGAGCAGCCGGATCTCGACCTGCATCGCCTCGCGCAGCTTTGCGTCGAGCGCCGACAGCGGCTCGTCGAGCAGCAGCAGGCGCGGAGACGAAGCGATCGCGCGTGCGATCGCGACGCGCTGGCGCTGCCCGCCCGACAGTTGCGTGACGAGCCGGTCGGCCAGGTGCGGAAGCTGGATGAGTTCCAGCAGCTCCGCGACACGCTGCGTTTGAGCCGTCCTGGCCGTCTTGCGCAGCCGCAGCGGATACGCGATGTTCTGCGCGACCGTCATGTGCGGGAACAGCGCGAGCGACTGGAACACCATGCCGAAGTCGCGCCGGTTGGCCGGCACGTGCGTGAGGTCGCGGCCGGCGAACGTGATCGTGCCCGACGTCGGCGTCTCGAGGCCGGCGATGATCCGCATCAGCGTGGTCTTGCCGCAGCCCGACGGGCCGAGAAAGCAGACGAGCTTGCCGTCCGGCACGGACAGGTCGACGTGATCCACGGCATACGCGTGCTGGAAGCGCTTCGTCACGCTCTGAAGGGTGAGCTGGGTCATGGGGAGTCCTTGGATGGGCGAGGGCGGAGTCGTGCGCGTATCAGAGCGCAACGCCCTTGTCGCCGACGAGTTTTTCGAGCATCCAGATCAGCGCGAAATCGATCGCGACGGTGAACACCGCGAAACAGAACACGGTCGGGTCGAGCGACGACACGGTGCGGCTGTAGAGCCAGACCGGCAGCGTCATCGTGTCGACGCTGTACAGGAAGAACGTCACCGTGAACTCGTTGAACGACACGATGAACGCGAACAGCATGCCGGCGAGGACGCCCGGCCGCATCAGCGGCAGGACGACATCGACGAACGCGCGGCGCGGGCTCGCGCCCATCAGGCACGCGGCTTCCTCGAATTCCGGGCCGATCGACGCGACCGATGCCGCGCAGTTCTTCACGGTAAACGGCAGCGTCAGGATCACGTGCGCGACGACGAGCCGCACGAGCCCGAGTTCGACCGGCAGCGCGTTGAACACGAGCAGCAGCGCGAGGCCGAGCATGACGAGCGGATAGACGATCGGCAGCGCGACGAGCTGCTCGACGAACGTCTTGCCGCGGAAGCGATAACGCGACAGCGCGTAGGCGGCGGGTACCGAAACCGCAGTCGCGACCAACATCGTCGCGATCGCGACGACGAGGCTCGTCGTCAGCGCGGCACCCATCGATTGCGCACTGCCGGCATCGGCGGTCACGAAGGTCTGCCAGGCGGCGCGGTACCAGTGCAGGCTGAAATCGCGCGGCGGGAATTCGAGCGTGCCCGACGAGCCGAACGACATCGTGATCATCGTCACGATCGGCAGTGCGGCGAGGCACAGCACGAGCGTCGCGAGGGTGCCGGTCGCGCGGCTCAGACGGCCGGGCAGCGGTGCTCGCGGCAGAAGGGCATTCATCGGTTCACCTCGTCACGTTGCAGGGCGCGCACGAGGCGCTGGGAAACCGCCATCACGACGAGCGTCGCGCCCATCAGCACGACACCCGAGGCCGACGCGGCCGGCCAGTTCAGCAGCGGCGCGACCTGGTCATGCACGAGCACCGCGAGCATCGGTACGCGCCGGCCGCCGAGCAGCAGCGGCACCGCGAACGCACTCGCGTTGTAGGCGAACACGAGCAGCGCGCCCGATACGAGCCCCGGCATCGCGAGCGGCAGCGTCACGTGCCGCAGCGTCTGCCAGCGCGTCGCGCCGAGCGTCGCGGCGGCTTCGTCGTACGCGCGGGACACGGCACGCAGCGCGCTCGACAGCGGCAGCACGGCGAGCGGGAATGCGGTCTGGATCAGCCCGAGCAGCACGCCGTGTTCGCGGTACAGCAGTTGCAGTGGCCGTTCGATGACGCCGGCCGCTAGCAGCGAGCGGTTGAGCAGGCCCGCCGGGCCGAGCATCACGAGCCAGCCGTAACCCTGCAGCAGCAGGTTGACGAGCAGCGGCAGCAGCACGCCGGCAAGCATGAGTCGCCGCGCGAGCCGCGATTCGGCGCGCGCCATCGCCAGCGCGACCGGGATCGCGAGCAGCACCGCGCATACCATGCTCTGGAACGCGAGGCGCAGCGTGAGCCACAGCGAGTGCATGAAGTACGGGTCGGCGAGATCGGCGTAGTTCTGCAGCGTGAACGTGCGCCATTCGTCGCCCGGCGTACCGACGCTCATCCGCAGCACGGTGAGCGTCGCCGCCGCGAGCACCGCGAGGAATGCGAGGATCGGCGCAAGCAG
>NZ_QOBB01000342.1:0-5404 GCF_024704855.1 Burkholderia sp. HAN2018
GCCGCCGAGAAGCCCGTCGCGCCGCGTCCCGCCGCCGTACAGGTACCGACGCCGCGCGCGGCGGCCCGTGCGCCGCAGGCAGCCGATGCACGTCAGGCCCCGCCGCCGTGGGAGGACATCCCGCCGGACGAATACGTGCCGCTCAGTGCCGACGAGATGTTTAGCGGCCCGCCCGACGACGGCTTCGTGCCGGTATTCGACAGCGGCCCCGATGATGTGCGCGTGACGCCGAAGCCGGCGGAAGCCCGCCCGTCCGCTCCGGTCGACACGCGTCCGCTGCCGCCCGCGATCGCGCTCGATCCGGTCGGCTTCGACGGCGAATGGCCGGCGCTGGCCGCGCGGCTGCCGCTCAAGGGCGTCGCGTACCAGCTCGCGTTCAACAGCGAGCTGACGGCCGTCGATGCGACTACGTTGAAACTTTCAGTGCCGGTGCCGCAATATGCGGACGCTGCGCAGGTGGCGAAGCTGAAGGCCGCGCTGGCCGATGCGCTCGGCAAACCGGTCGAGGTGGCCGTCGAAGTCGGGCCCGCCCGGCGTACGGCGGCGGCACTCGATGCGGCTGCGCGCGCGGCGCGCCAGCGTGAGGCCGAGCAGGAGATTCACGGCGATCCGTTCGTCCAGCAACTCGTGCGCGACTTCGGTGCGCGCATCGTCGAGGGTTCGGTGCGCCCGCTCGCCGACGCGGCGCCGGACGGCCCGCCGCCGACGCTGCATTGAACTGAGCGCCCCGCGACAGGCACAATCACGCCCACACATTGGCCGGCACGCGCCGCGTGCCGGTTTTCACACGATCAAGAAGGAGTATTCCCATGTTGAAAGGCAACCTCGCCGGACTGATGAAGCAAGCGCAGCAAATGCAGGAAAACATGAAGAAGATGCAGGAGCAGCTTGCGCTGATCGAAGTCGAAGGACAGTCGGGCGCCGGCCTCGTCAAGGTGACGATGACGTGCCGCAACGAAGTGCGTCGCGTGTCGATCGACCCGAGCCTGCTCGCGGACGACAAGGACATGCTCGAGGATCTCGTCGCGGCTGCGTTCAACGACGCCGTGCGCAAGGCCGAAGCGACGTCGCAGGAAAAGATGAGCGGCATGACGTCCGGCCTGCCGCTGCCCCCGGGCTTCAAGCTGCCGTTCTGAACGCGGCGTCCGTGCCACTTTTTGCCGCCGTATGAAACAGCCGTCCGCCCTGTCCGCTCTCGTCGAAGCGTTGCGCGTGCTGCCCGGTGTCGGGCCGAAATCCGCCCAGCGCATGGCGGTCCACCTGATGCAGCACGATCGGGAGGGCGCGGAGCGGCTCGGCCGGTCGCTGCTGTTCGCGACCGAGCACCTGCAGCATTGCGAGAAGTGCAATACGTTCACCGAAGCGCAGATTTGCGAGGTCTGCAGCGACGAAGAGCGTGATCCGACGCTGCTGTGCGTCGTCGAGACGCCCGCCGACCAGATCATGCTCGAGCAGACGATGACTTATCGCGGGCTGTATTTCGTGCTGATGGGCCGGCTGAGCCCGCTCGACGGGATCGGCCCGAAGGAAATCCATTTCGACCGCCTCGTGCGGCGCGCGTCCGACGGGGTCGTCAAGGAGGTCGTGCTCGCGACCAACTTCACGAACGAGGGCGAGGCCACTGCGCACTACCTCGGCCAGACGCTGAAGGCGCGCGGGCTCGCGGTCACGCGTCTCGCGCGTGGCGTGCCGGTGGGCGGCGAGCTCGAATATGTCGACGCGGGCACCATCGCCCGCGCGATGCTCGACCGCCGCACGATGTAAGCCGGGCGCCGCCGGTCGGCGGCGCCGTTCCTCATGCCAGGGAGACACATGAGCACCAGCCAGGGCCCGCTCGCGGGCGTCAAAGTGCTCGAATTCGGAACACTGATCGCGGGGCCGTTCGCGTCGCGGCTGTTCGCCGAATTCGGCGCGGAAGTGATCAAGATCGAGGATCCGAACGGCGGCGACCCGCTGCGCAAGTGGCGCAAGCTCCATCCGGAGCAGGGCGGCACGTCGCTGTGGTGGTCCGTGCAGGCGCGCAACAAGAAATCGGTCACGCTCAACCTGAAGGCCGACGCCGGCAAGGCGATCGCGCGGCAACTCGCGCGCGAGGCCGACATCGTGATCGAGAATTTCCGCCCGGGCCTGCTGGAAAAACTCGGGCTCGGCTACGACGTGCTGTCGGCCGAGAACCCGGGCCTCGTGATGGTGCGCCTGTCCGGCTACGGGCAGACGGGCCCGTACCGCGACCGGCCCGGTTTCGGCGCGATCGCCGAATCGATGGGCGGGCTGCGCCACATCACCGGATATCCCGATCTGCCGCCGCCGCGCATCGGCATCTCCATCGGCGATTCGATCGCCGCGCTGCATGGCGTGATCGGCGCGCTGATGGCATTGCATCACCGCAAGGTCAACGGCGGCGCGGGGCAGGTGGTCGACGTTGCACTGTATGAAGCCGTCTTCAACATGATGGAAAGCGTGGTGCCCGAATACGGCGTGTACGGGATGGTGCGCGAGCGCACCGGCGCGTCGCTGCCGGGTATCGTGCCGTCGAACACGTATGCATGCCGCGACGGCAGTATCGTGATCGGCGGCAATAGCGACCCGATCTTCAAGCGGCTGATGAAGGCGATCGAGCGCGACGACCTCGCCGACGATCCCGCACTCGCGCAAAACGACGGGCGCGTGCCGCGCACGCAGGAGATCGACGACGCGATTGCCGCATGGCTCGCGCCGCGCACGATCGATGAAGCGCTCGTCGTGCTCAACGCGGCCGACGTGCCTGCCGGGCGCATCTACAGCGCCGCCGACATGTTCACCGATCCGCAGTTCGTCGCGCGGCAGATGATCCAACGCTTCAAGCTGGCCGACGGCACCGACATTCCGTTGCCGAACATCACGCCGAAGCTGTCGGACACGCCGGGCGAAACGCGCTGGCTCGGGCCTGAACTCGGCGAGCATACCGACGAGGTGCTGCGCGGCCTCGGCTACGATGCGCAGGCGATTGCCGCACTGCGCGACGCGGGTGCGATCTGAACGCCCCTGGGCCCGTCGCCTCGCGCCGGGCTCCCCGAAGGGCACATTCCGCAAGCGAGCGCCGTTGGTGCTGGAAAACCCGGGGCGGCGAGGCGTTTTCCTGAACCCGCAGAACGCCGCCGCGCAACGCGGCGGTGCAGCGTGTACGGTCGCCCGCAACCGTCCTTCCGCAGTCGCCGGACTGTCGCTCTCGCGCCATCTTTCCTCGGTTACAATCGCCGGATGCGAATCCTACTCAGCAACGACGACGGCTATTTCGCCCCCGGTCTCGCCGCGCTCAGCGACGCGCTGCGGCCGTTGGCCGAACTCACGGTGATCGCGCCCGAGCAGAACTGCAGCGGCGCGTCGAATTCCCTCACGTTGTCGCGGCCGCTGTCGGTGCAGCGCGCAGCGAGTACGGGTTTCTTCTACGTGAACGGCACGCCGACCGATTCGGTGCACGTCGCGTTGACAGGGATGGCCGACGCCAGGCCGGACCTCGTCGTTTCCGGGATCAACAACGGCCAGAACATGGGCGAAGACACGCTCTATTCGGGGACAGTTGCGGCCGCCACCGAAGGCATCATGTTCGGCGTGCCGGCCATTGCGTTCTCGCTGGTCGACAAGGGCTGGGCCCATCTCGCGGACGCCGCGCGCGTCGCCGCGGAGATCGTCGAGCACTCCCTCGCGCATCCGCTGCCGGGGCAGCCGCTGTTGAACGTCAATATTCCGAACCTGCCTTACGACGAACTGAAAGGCTGGAAGGTCACGCGTCTCGGCAAACGCCATCCGTCGCAGCCGGTGATTCGCCAGACCGACCCGCGCGGCGAACCGATCTACTGGATCGGCGCGGCGGGCGAAGCGCTGGACGCCAGCGAAGGCACCGATTTTCACGCGGTGGCAAACGGTTTCGTATCGATCACGCCGCTGCAGCTGGACCTCACGCATACACAGATGCTGCCCGCGACGCGCGAATGGGCGCGCGCCGGAGGGCGGGCTTCATGAGCGGCGAGCGCGCGAAGCGGTTCCCGCTCGCGCTCGAAGATCTCAAGCGAGCGCCACGCAAGTCGGAAGGTCGGGCCGGCGAACGCCATGCGGCGGTCGCGGCATCGAAGGCCGCCGACAAGCCTGCGGCCGTGCTGAAACCGGTTGCGGTGAAACCCGCCGCCCCGCGCACGGCCATGCCCGGTTCCCCCGCCGCGAAGCCCGCGACCGCACCGAAGCCGACCGCGCTGAAGCCCGCGATGCCGAAGCCGGCCGCGCCGAGCGTCGCGCCGGCCGGCGCGTTCGCGCTCACGTCGGAACGCGTGCGCGAACGGATGGTCGAACGGCTGCGCGCGAACGGCGTGACCGACGCGCGCGTGCTGGAGGCGATGGCCGCGGTGCCGCGCCACCTGTTCGTGGATCCGGGGCTGGCGACGCAGGCCTACGAGGATTCCGCGCTGCCGATCGGCCACCAGCAGACCATTTCAAAGCCGTCGGTTGTCGCGCGCATGATCGAGCTCGCGATGGCCGGCCGCACGCTCGAGCGCGTGCTCGAGATCGGCACGGGCTGCGGCTATCAGGCCGCCGTGCTGAGCCACGTGGCACGCGACGTGTATTCGATTGAACGCATCAAGCCGCTCTACGAGCGCGCGAAGCTGAACCTGCGGCCGCTGCGCGTGCCGAACATCCGTCTGCACTACGGCGACGGGCGTGTCGGCCTGTCGTCCGCGGCCCCGTTCGACGCGATCGTGATCGCGGCGGCGGGGCTCGACGTGCCGCAGGCGCTGCTCGAGCAGCTCGCGATCGGCGGGCGCCTCGTCGCGCCGGTCGGCGCGCAGAGCGGGCAGCACCAGGTGCTCACGCTCGTCGAGCGCGTCGCGCACGCGCAATGGCGGGAGTCACGGCTTGATCGCGTTTTCTTTGTCCCTTTAAAATCCGGAGTAATTTGAAACCGATGAGTATGTTGCGCGCGATGCAAAACAACCGTTCCAGGGAACCGCTCACGCTCGCCCAGCGCGCGATCTGCGTAGCCGCGTTCTCCACGCTACTGGCCGCCTGTGCGACGCGGCTCGACAACGCGCCCGTCGTCGATCGCTCCGGTTCGCTCGGCACGACTGCCGCCGCGCAGCCCGCGGTACCGCTTCCGCCGGCGCCGCCGGGTTACTACCGGGTAAAGCCGGGCGACACGCTGTACCGGATCGCCCTCGAAAACGGGCAGAACTATCGCGACATCGCCGCGTGGAACAACCTGGCGAACCCGAATCAGATCGAAGTCGACCAGTTGCTGCGCGTGTCGCCGCAGGCCGGTGCCGCTGTCGCGGGCACCCAGGTCGCCGCGCCGATCGGGGGCGCCGCCGTCGCTACCGCGCCGCTCAGCAGCGGCCCGGCAACGCCGGCTGCCGGTACGTCGTCGGTCGCGACG
>NZ_QOBB01000343.1:0-5403 GCF_024704855.1 Burkholderia sp. HAN2018
CGACGTCGACCTGATGCTGATCCGTGCGTCCGCGAGCGACGAGGCGCGCGCCGCGCCGCTCGACGCGCGTGCACGCGACTGGCGCGACGCGTTCGCGCAGTTCGGCACGCATCGCTCGCCGCCGCGGCACTACGCATATGCTGCCGCGATCTGCGCGGCGATCACGGTCGTCGCGAGCCTCGTGTCCGAGCGGCTCGACCTCACGAACCTCGTGATGCTGTACCTGCTCGGCGTCGTGTTCTCGGCCGTGCGGCTCGGGCGCGGCCCGGGCGTGCTGCAGTCGTTCCTGTCGGTGGCCGCGTTCGATTACTTCTTCGTGCCGCCGCGCATGTCGTTCTCGGTCAGCGACACGCAATACCTGCTGACCTTCTTCGGGATGCTGCTGACGTCGCTCGTGATCAGCCACCTGACGTCGACGCTGACGCGCCAGGCGAGCGTCGCGCAGCGCCGCGAGCGCCGCACCGGCGCGATCTACGCGATGGCGCGCGAGCTGGGCGCGGCGCTGACGACCGAGCAGATCGTCGAGATCGGCAGCCGTCACGTGGGCGAGGTGTTCCGCGCGCGCGTCGCGTTCCTGCTGCCCGACAGCGCGGACAAGGTGCGGCAGAAGATCGAGGAGCCCGACGCGGCCGTCACGCTGACGGGCGCCGACCTCGACAGCGACGTCGGCCAGTGGGTATACGACCAGCAGAAGCCGGCCGGTCGCGGCACGGATACCTTGCCCGCGACGGTCGCGCTGTACCTGCCGCTGAAGGCGCCGATGCGCACGCGCGGCGTGCTCGCGGTCGCGTCACGCGAACCGCGCGAACTCGAGGTGCCCGAGCAGCAGCGGATGCTCGACGCATTCGCCGCGCAGATCGCACTCGCGCTCGAACGCGTGCACTACGTCGAGATCGCGCGCGACGCGCTCGTCAACATGGAATCCGAGCGGCTGCGCAACTCGCTGCTGTCGGCGATCTCGCACGACCTGCGTACGCCGCTCACGACGATCGTCGGTTTCTCGTCGATGCTCGCGAACGGACGCGCGGCCGCACAGGGCGGCGACGCCGCGGCGGCCGAGCGCTTCGCGCAGCGCGAGGGCGAACTCGTCGATGCGATTCACGACGAGGCACTGCGGATGACGGGCATCGTCACGAACCTGCTCGACATGGCGCGGCTGCAGGCCGGCAGCCTGCAGCTCAAGCGCCAGTGGTCGCTGCTCGAGGAAACCGTCGGCGCGGCGCTTGCCGCATGCAAGCGCGTGCTGTCGCGCCATCCCGCGCGTGTCGTGCTGCCGGCCGACCTGCCGCTCCTGCAGATGGACGCGGTGCTGATGGAGCGCCTGTTCACCAACCTGTTCGAGAACGCGGCGAAGTACACGCCGCCCGATACGCCGCTCGAGATCGGCGCGGAGCGCGTGACCGACGACGGGCTGCCGTTCGTGCGCGTGCATGTCGACGATCACGGCCCGGGCCTGCCGGCCGGCATGGAAACGCGGATCTTCGACAAGTTCACGCGCGGCGAGAAGGAATCGGCGACGCCGGGCATCGGGCTCGGCCTCGCGATCTGCCGCGCGATCGTCGAGGCGCACGGCGGTAAAATCGGCGCGCTCAACCGCACCGCGCCCGACGGCCACGTGACGGGCGCGCGCTTCTGGTTCACGCTGCCGGTCGAGACGCCGCCGGCCGCGCCTGCCGTATCCGACGACGAACCCGAGGTGCCGGGTGCGTCGTCCCCATCCGAGTCATTGCCAGACCATGAGTGAACCCAGCCTGACCGTCGTCCTGATCGAGGACGAAAAGCAGATCCGCCGTTTCGTGCGCGCCGCGCTCGAGGAGGAGGACATCGCGGTGTTCGAGGCCGAGACGGGCAAGCAGGGGCTGATCGACGCGGCGACGCGCAAGCCCGATCTCGTGATCGTCGACCTCGGCCTGCCCGATACCGACGGCCTCGACGTGATCCGCGAACTGCGCGGCTGGTCCGAGGTGCCGGTGATCGTGCTGTCGGCGCGCACGCAGGAAGAAGAGAAGGTCGCGGCGCTCGATGCGGGCGCCGACGATTACCTGACCAAGCCGTTCGGCGTGTCCGAACTGCGCGCGCGGATCCGCGCGCAACTGCGCCGGCGCAACCAGGGCGGCGCGAACGAGTCGCCGAAGGTGAGCTTCGGCACCGTGACGGTCGATCTCGCGCTGCGCCAGGTGTGGCGCGACGGGGAGATCGTGCACCTGACGCCGCTCGAGTACCGGTTGCTCGCCACGCTCGTGCGCCACGCGGGGCGCGTGCTCACGCACCGGCAGCTGCTGCGCGACGTGTGGGGGCCGTCGCACGTCGAAAGCCACCACTACCTGCGCATCTACATGGCGCACCTGCGCCAGAAGCTCGAGCGCGACCCGGCGCAGCCCGAGTACATCGTCACCGAGACGGGCGTCGGATACCGGCTCGTCGGCGCCGCATGACGGGCCCGTCCGGGCCGCGGCGGCGCACGTGCGCGTGACGTCGCGCGCCGGCAGGGTTGCGTCGGCGCGACAGTCCCGCGGCCGACGCGCGCGTTGCACACCCGGCGCTCATTCCCCGTTATCCTGACCGCTCCGCGAACGAAAACGAGGAGCGTGCAATGTCCGTCCGTCTGGTCGTCATCTGTGCGCTGGCGCTTGCCGCGTCTGGCGCGTTCGCCCAACCGCTGCCGCCCGGGCAGCAACCGCCGTCGTCCCAGCAGGCGGCGGCCAATCCCGCATCGGTCAATTGCACCAAGCTCGGCGGCCACCACACGGTACGCAACCTGTCGAGCGGGCAGGTCGGCATGTGCGTGTTCAAGGATGGCCGCGTGTGCGAGGAGTGGGCGCTGTACCGCGACGACCGCTGCGTCGGCGGCGCGACGCCGAAGCGCGTCTCGAACTGACCGAGCCCGGCCGGTCGCGCCCCCGGCCGGCCGCCGGCGTGTCCGTAAGCATCTTGTTATACTCGGCGCCGCCCGGGGACGACCCCGGGACATTCGCTTCAACGGGGACGGCCCCATCCGATACGGAGTACGTCGGGATGGCGTGGGTATGGTTGTTGATTGCCGGTTTGCTGGAAGTGGCCTGGGCGGCCGGCCTGAAATCGTCGGACGGCTTCACGAAGCTCGGTCCGTCGGTGTTTACGATCGTGACGGCGCTGGCCAGCTTCGGGCTGCTCGCGGTCGCGATGCGCCAGTTGCCGCTCGGCACCGCGTACGCGGTGTGGACGGGCATCGGCGCGGTCGGTGCGTTCGTGTTCGGCATCGTGATGATGGGCGAGGCGCTGACCGTCGCCCGCGTCGCGAGTGCCGCGCTGATCGTCGCGGGGCTGATCGGCCTCAAGCTGTCGTCGGCGGCCTGACGACCGCATCCGGGTGCGCCCGTGCCCGGGTGCCGCGCCGCGGAATTGCGCCGGCCGCCCGTCCGGCCTGTCTATAATGGAACGCATTCGGGCTTGAATACCGTCGTGCTTCTCGCGGCACGCGGTGCCGGTCGCCACGCGCCACGCGGCCGGTCTGTCCGACCCGATCCGATCAATCGGCAAAGCGCACGGAAAGTGCAAGGAGAGGGCCATGATCGAAGCCATTTCGCTCGGCGCGGGGCTCGCGTGGGCGAGCGGCCTGCGCCTGTACCTGACGGTGCTGATCGCCGGCCTGCTGGCGAGGTTCGGCTGGCTGCACCTGCCCGACACGCTGGCCGTCCTGATGTCCCCGTGGGTCATCGGCGCCGCGGCCGTGCTCACCGTCACCGAATTCCTTGCCGACAAGATCCCCGCGTTCGACTCGCTGTGGGATGCCGTGCACACCTTCATCCGCATTCCGGCCGGCGCCGTGCTCGCGGCCGGCGCGCTCGGCCATGCCGATCCGACCGTGCTTGCGGTCGCGGGGCTCGCCGGCGGTTCGCTCGCCGGTGCCGCGCACGTGGCGAAGGCCGGCACGCGCGCGCTGATCAACCTGTCTCCCGAACCGATTTCGAACTGGGTCGCATCGTCGACCGAGGACGGCCTCGTGGTCGGCGGGCTCGTGCTCGCGTTCTTCGTTCCGCTCGCCTTCCTGGTGCTGCTCGCCGCCTTCATCGCGGCTTCCGCGTGGGCGCTCCCGCGTCTGTGGCGGGGTGTCTCGGGCGGCTTTCGCGGCATGGCGAACCACATGGTGTCGCGGCTGAACTCGATCGGGGGGAAGCGCGATTGAAGGGGCGGCAACACGCGGCGCAGCCGCCCGCCGGGCAACCCGGCCATGAGATGCGTGCGCATGCCGGCCGCTTCGGCCTGCGCGACCTGATCCGCCAGGCTGCCCGCATGACCGCGCGCGACTGGCGCGCGGGCGAACTGACGCTGCTCGTCCTTGCACTGGTACTCGCGGTCGCGGCGCTGACGAGCGTCGGCTTCCTCGCCGACCGGCTGCGCCAGGGGCTCGAGCGCGACGCGCGCCAGATGCTCGGCGCCGATTTCGTCGTGCGGGCCGATCGCCCCGTCGATCCGTCGTTCGACCGGCAGGCTCGCGCGCTCGGCCTGCGTACCGCGACGACCGCGATCTTCCCGAGCATGATCGCGTCCGCCACGGGCGGGCAGGCGTCCGACGCGGCGCCGTCGCGCCTCGCGGCCGTGAAGGCCGTGTCTCCCGGATATCCGTTGCGCGGCGCGGTCGAGATCCTGCCGGCCGGTGCCTCCGCCTCGCAGAAGGTGGCCGGGATTCCCGCGCCGGGCACCGTATGGGCCGATCCGGCGCTGCTCGATGCGCTGCACCTGAAGGCGGGCGATACGGTGCGCGTCGGGTTGCGCACGTTCAAGGTCGCCGCATCGATCTCCCGCGAACTCGATCGCGGGTTTTCGTTCGTCAATTTTTCGCCGCGGCTGATGATGCGCGCGGACGAACTCGCCGCGACCGGGCTCACGGGCTACGGCAGCCGGGTCACGTACCGGCTGCTGGTTGCCGGCGACCAGCAGGCCGTCGCGCGCTTCGAAGCGTATGCGCACGCACGCGTCGACGGCGGGAAGCTGCGCGGTGCCGGTCTCGAGTCGCTGCAGGAAGGCCAGCCGCAGGTGCGGCAGACGCTGGATCGCGCGCGCCACTTCCTGACGCTCGTCGCGCTGCTCACCGCGCTGCTCGCGGCGGTCGCGATCGCGATGGCCGCGCAGCGCTACATGCGGCGCCACCTCGACGGCTGCGCGACGATGCGCTGTCTCGGCGTGAGCCGCCGCACGCTCGGCGCGTTGTTCGCGCTCGAATTCGCCGGCATCGGCATCGTATCCGGCGCCGCAGGCGCGGTGCTTGGCTACGGCGGTCACTGGGCATTGCTGGCCGCGCTCGGCGGACTGATCGACGTGGTGCTGCCGCCGCCCACGCCGTGGCCGGCGCTGATCGGCGTGGGCGCCGCGCTCGTGCTGCTGCTCGGCTTCGCGCTGCCGCCGCTCGTGCCGCTCACGCGC
>NZ_QOBB01000344.1:0-5388 GCF_024704855.1 Burkholderia sp. HAN2018
GCTGCATGCGGCACGCGGCGCCGTCGAAACCGACCCTGCTGCCGCCGCCGCGCTGCCGGCCTGATCGCCCGCGCCGACCGCATCGCATGCGCGCGGCACGCCCGCGCATCGGCCCGGCGCTCCATCCCGTTCCCCTCACGACATGCCCGACACCATGAGCACTCTCGCCCAGCCCGTCGCCCACGCGCCCCGCCGCGTCCGCAACAGCCGACTCGCGACCGCGAGCATGATCGGCACGTCACTCGAGTGGTACGACTTCACGATCTACAACACGCTCGCCGCGCTCGTCTTCAACCACCTGTTCTTCCCTTCGGTCGATCCGCTCGCCGGCACGATCCTCGCGTTCTCGACCTATGCGGTCGGCTACGTGTCGCGCCCGCTCGGCGGCTTCGTGTTCGGCAATCTCGGCGACCGCATCGGCCGCCGCGCGGTGCTGATGCTCACGCTCGTGCTGATGGGCGTGACGACCGCGCTGATGGGGGCGCTGCCGACTTATGCGCAGGCCGGCATCCTGAGCCCGATCCTGCTCGTCGCGCTGCGCTTCGTGCAGGGCGTCGCGCTCGGCGGCGAATGGGCCGGCGCGGTGTTGCTGTCGGTCGAGCACGGCGACCAGAAGCGGCGCGGGTTGTCCGCATCGTGGACGCAGATCGGCCCGTCGTTCGGCACGCTGCTCGGCACCGGCTGCATCGCGCTCGTGACGCTGTCGACCACGTCCGGGGACTTCCTGTCGTGGGGCTGGCGCGTGCCGTTCGCGGCCAGCGCGCTGCTCGTCGTGTTCGGTTTCTGGCTGCGCCGCGGCGTCGACGAAACGCCGCAGTTCGAACAGCTCGCCGAATCGCACGCGACCGCCGAGGTGCCGGTCGCGGACGTGCTGAAGTACCACTGGAAGCGCCTGCTGATCGCCGGCGGTTCGCGAATCGGTTCGGACGTGCTGTATGCGCTGATCGTCGTGTTCACGCTGACCTACGTGACGACCGTGCTGCACCTGTCGCGCCCCGTCGCCCTGACGGCCGTGATGATCGGCACGGCCTGCAACGCACTCGCGGTGCCTTTCTTCGGCGCGCTGTCGGATCGCTTCGGCCGCCGGCCCGTCTATCTCGCCGGCGCGCTCGCCGGGATCGTGTGGGCGTTCGTGTTCTTCGCGATGCTCGATTCGGCGCGCCCGGGCGCGATCGTCGCGGCCGTCGCGATCGGCCTCGTGATCCACGCGGTGATGTACGGCCCGCAGGGCGCGTTCGTGACCGAGCAGTTCCCGACCCGCGTGCGCTATGCGGGCTCGTCGCTCGCGTACACGCTCGCCGGCATCGTCGGCGGCGGCTTTGCGCCGCTCGTGATCGCCGCGCTGTTCCGGCAGACCGGCACGACGACGGCCGTGTCGCTGTACGTCGCCGCCGCGCTCGTCGTCACGTCGATCGCGCTCCTCGTCGCGCGCGAAACCGCGCACCGGCCGCTCGCGGATTGAGCATCGCCGCGAGTCGCTTCCTTCGGACTTCAAACGGAAACCCGCATGCAAACCCTGTCGTTCAACGTGATTTCCCGGCACCCCGCACCGGCCACCGTCGACGTCGAGATCGAGCGCGTCGTGATCGCCGGCTGGGCCGGCCGCGATCCGGCGGCGATCCGCGCGCATATCGACGAACTCGCGGCGCTCGGCGTTGCGCCGCCGTCGACCACGCCCTGCTTCTATCGCGTGTCGGCCGCGCTGCTCACGCAGGCGCCGTCGATCGGCGTGCTCGGCGCGCGCTCGGGCGGCGAGATCGAATGCGTGCTGGTCGACAGCCCGGCCGGCACGCTCGTGACCGTCGGCTCCGACCATACGGATCGCGAAGTCGAGGCCTACGGCGTCGCGGTGTCGAAGCAGGTGTGCGCGAAACCGCTCGGTCGCGACGCGTGGCTTTATGCGGATGTCGCGGATCACTGGGATGCAATCGAGATGCGTGCGTGGCTGATCCCGCGCGACGGCGAGCGCACGGCCTACCAGCACGGCGCGGTCAGCGGCCTGCTCGCGCCCGACGTGCTGTGGCATCGCTTCGACGACCGCCGCACGATGCCCGCGCGCTGCGCGATGTATGGCGGCACGGTCGCCGTGCATGGCGCGATCGCGGCGATGGGCGACGGCGATGCGTTCGAAATGGAACTGCTCGATCCGGTGCTCGGGCGCAGCCTTCGGCACCGTTATGCGGTGGAGGTGCTGCCGGTCGTCGCGTGACGGGCCGGCGCTCTGTCGCCGCGCCCGCCCCGGCTAGTACGGCTGAAAGCAGTGATAGTCCGGGAAGTTGACCTGCGAGTTGTCGCAATACAGCACACCCACCAGGTTGGTGCACCCGCTCAACGCGAAGATGATTGCCCCCGCAACCGACACTTTCCATCCGAAATGCAGCATTGCGCCCCCGGTTTCGCTTTATCGACGTTGCCGCCATGATGCTCACCGGACGCGCCCGGGTATGTGGAGAATTGTTGTCCCGCGGGTTCGTCGGTTCGCCAGGACGCTTTCCCGTGCTCATACCCATGCCCGGGCAAAACCGCGGCCCGGGAAAGCGGACGACGTATCGCCGGCCCCGGCGCAAGCCGCGGCGGCGGCCGGCGCGCGCCGCCGCCGCCCGTCATGCCTTGAACGTGACCCACGGCTTCAACCGGACCGCGCTGCGAATGAGGCCGGCCTGCTCCTGCGCGTCGATCACGGGCCCGATCGGCTTGTAGGCTTCCGGCGCTTCCTCGATGCGGCGCTCGTCGCGCAGCGTCACACAGCGCCACGTGCCCGGCGCCTGCTCCGCGCGCATCCGCCGCACCGCCTGCCGGCGCACGCTGCGGCCGGCGCCGTGGCTGCACGACCACAGCCAGTCCGGATGGCCGAGCCCGGTCGCGAGAAACGACGCATCGCCCATCGATCCGGGAATCAGCGCGAGATCGCCGTCGCGGGCGGGGGTCGCCCCCTTGCGATGGATGTTCATCCCGTTTTCGCGCAGCACGACGTTGTGCGGCACGTCGACCACGAGTGCCGAGCGGGTCTCGCCGGTGAGCTCCGCCAGTTCCTTGCGGACCATCTCGGCAAGCACGACGCGGTTGAGCCACGCATAACGCGCGGCGGTGCCCATCGCGACGAGATAGTCGCGCGCCAGCTCGCCGGAAAGGCCGTACAGGCCGCTTTCCGGATGCCTGACGCCCGCCGGCCATGCCGCGCGCGCCCGGTCCATCCAGCGTCGCCCGACGTAGAAGCCGACATCGCGCGAACCGCTGTGGATCATCACGACGACGTCGTCCTTCGCGAGTCCCGCCCGGTAGGCCGCATGCCGGTCGAACACGGCGTCGACCACCTGCAGTTCGACGAAATGATTGCCCGAGCCCGGGGTGCCGAGGCAAGGGTCGCGGAATACCTCGCGCGACCCGACGTGCGCGTCGGGCGCGTATTTCGCGCTGCCGTCGAACCGGTCGAGGCCGATGCACGACGACAGTTCGTCGATGAGCCGGTCGCGGTCGACGTGCGCCCAGAGCCCCTGCGGCGCGACACGATCGACGAATGCCGCCGGGCCCGCGTCGAACAGCGCGCGAAAGGCATCGCTGCCGACCGGCACGTCGCGCCGGTCCGCGAGAATCGCGCGCGTCAGCCGCTCGACGAGCGCCGTCTCGAACGGCGCGAGCGCCGAGCGCTTGAGGCCCGTGGTGACGAGACGCATCCCGCAGTTGATATCGGTGCCGATCGCGGCGGGAATCACGAACGCGTCGTCGGTCGCGACGATCGAGCCGACGGGCGCGACCCCGCCCGGATGAAAGTCCGGCGTCGCGCAGGCCTTGCATACGCGCTGATGGCCATCCGGCGAACGGACGGCCGCGAACGCGAGCAACTGCTGGACGGCCTTCTCCTCGAGCGGGAGCGAAGCGGGCAACAGGACGGACGCCTGCGCCAGTTCATTGCGCAGGTGATAGATGCCGGCGTGATGGTCGACACGGATGCCTTGCCGTTGCAAGGCCTTTTTTAAACGAGGAAAGGTAGACATCGCTGCTGAAAATGAAAAAGGTACGACGCGACCTCCGGCATTCCGGCGGTCGTGGGTACCTTCCTGCAGCAGCGTCGAGGAAGGGAGCGCGGATCATAGCAGAACGCGATTGCGTCCGCGCGCCCCCGTTGCTCACTTGAGACACCCGAGCCCCGCCAGCGTCGCCTCGATCGCGGTATCGAGCGGCGTGATCGGCTCGCGGCCGAGCACCGCGGTCACCCGCGTGTTGTCCAGCCGGATCGGCTCGCGCCACAGGTAGCGCATCTCGAGCAATTCGCGCAGCGTCGTGACGAACGGCGCCGCGACCCACACGAACCACCACGGGAACTTGCGCATCGTCGGACGCAGCCCGTGCCGCTGCGCGACGCGGCGCACGGCGTCCGCCATCTGCGTGCCGTCCGCGTCCCAGTGCCCGCCGAGGTGAAAGCGCGCGAACGGTTCGAGCGTGTCGCGCCGCTCGATCAGCTCGACCATCGTGCGCGCGGCATCCGGTACATACGACCATTGATGCCCGACGCCGTCCCGCCCCGGCACACTGATGGCCGCAACCGGCTGCCCGGCCTTGACGAGCCCCGCCGCAAACCAGCTGTTGCCGGTGAGCTTCGGCCCGAAGAAATCGCCTGCTCGCACGATGATCGTGCGAACGCCATGCGCGGCCGCGTCCTGCAGCCGGCGCTCCAGTTCGACGCGGATCGCGCCCTTGCGCGTCGATGGATGCTGCGGCGCATCTTCGTGCAGCACCGGAAACGCGTCGGCGCCGTAGTTGTATACCGTGCCCGGCAGCACGACGGTAGCCTGCTCCGCCCGCGCCGCCGCGATCGTGTTGTCGATCATCGGCAGCACCTGCCCGGGCCAGTTCCGGTAGCCGGGCGGATTCACCGCGTGCACGATCACGCTGCACCCGCGCGCGGCCCGGACGACCGCGTCGCGGTCCATCGCGTCGCCGCGCATCCATGCGATGCCGTCGCGCTCCACGGCCTCGGCGTCGAGCCCGCGCTTCAGCGCGCGCACCTGCCAGCCCGCATCGCGCAGCTGCCGCGCGACTTCCCCGCCAATCCCGCCGCTTGCGCCGAGCACGAGTGCCTGCCGTTGCGTCCCGCCTGCGTGGTTCGTCATTGCCGCTCTCCTTGAATGAACCGTCATGACACGCATTCTGGCGCGCCGGAGGCTATCAAGGAATTGCCGAACCCAATGGATCGGCTATACATTTATGCATGACCATCGATCTGAACTGGGAACGCTACCGCACCTTCCTGGCCGTGCTGACGGAAGGCTCGCTGTCCGGCGCGGCGCGGGCGCTCGGCATCACGCAGCCGACGGCCGGCCGCCACGTCGCGGCACTCGAAGCCGCGTTCGGCCAGACGCTGTTCACGCGCTCGCCGTCGGGCCTGCT
>NZ_QOBB01000345.1:0-5147 GCF_024704855.1 Burkholderia sp. HAN2018
CTCGATCCCGCCATGCAGGAAACGCACCGAGCCGCCGAGCGCCGCCGCGAGCGCGCCGACATCCGGCTCGCCGCCGCTCTCGCCCGTATAACGGACGTCGAGCACGACCTGCGCACCGTCGGGCAGCGCGGCCTGCTCGGGCAGCGGCTGCACGCGCGCGGCCAGTTCGGCCGGCAGGTCGTGCACGAGCGTGCTGAGCAGTGCGCGCGTCGCGCCGTGGCGCGGATCGCCGAACACGCGCCACACGGGGCCCGTTTCGACGACTTCGCCTTGTTCGATCACCGCGACCGTGTCGCACACCGCGCGGATCACTTCCATCTCGTGCGTGATCAGCACGATCGTCAGCCCGAGGCGACGGTTGATGTCGGCGAGCAGCGCGAGGATCGACTGCGTCGTCTCGGGATCGAGCGCCGAGGTCGCCTCGTCGCACAGCAGGACCTCGGGATCGTGCACGAGCGCGCGGGCAATGCCGACGCGCTGCTTCTGCCCGCCCGACAGGCTGGCCGGATACGCGTCGCGTTTCGCGGCGAGCCCGACGAGTTCGAGCAGCGCCTCGACCTTGCGCACGCGCTCGGCCTTCGGCACGCCGGCGATCTTCAGCGGCAGCGCGACGTTCTCGAACACCGTCTTCGCGGACAGCAGGTTGAAATGCTGGAACACCATGCCGGTGCGACGCCGCAGCGCGACGAGCCCGTCCTCGTCGAGCGCGCCGACGTCGACACCCTGCACACGCACGCGGCCCGAGCTCGGCCGCTCGAGCCCGTTCACGAGCCGCAGCAGCGTCGACTTCCCCGCGCCGCTGCGGCCGATGATCCCGAACACCTCGCCGCGCCGTACGTCGAGCGTCACGTCGCGCAGCGCGGCGGCCTGGCCGCGCGGCGTCGCGAACACCTTGCCGACCTGCTCCAGCGACACGGCTGCGCCACCGGCGGCCGCCGCGGCCGCCGCGTCATGCGGGGCAACGGTGCCGGCACGCGCGGCCGATGCATCGACGAAACCCAGCGTATCGAACAATTGCGTCATCGCTTCGCTCCGTCACGTTCAGGCATGCGCGGGATGCGCGGGTTCGGATGCCGGCACGGCAGCCGGCCGGTGCTGCGCGCCCGTGTGCCACGCGGGCAGGCGCGGGCCCGCGCCGAACAGCTTCTCGCGCAGCGTCGGCGCGGGATCGTAGTCTTCCTTGTAGACGCCGCGGTTCTGCAGCTCGGGCACGACCCAGTCGACGAAATCCTCGAACGACTCGGGCATCACGGTGCGCGTCAGGTTGAAACCGTCGATGCCCGTCTCGTCGATCCACGACTGCAGTTCGTCCGCGACCTGCGACGGCGAGCCGACGATCGGCGCATACCGGCCGCCGAGCGACATCTGTTCGAGCATCCGCCGCACGGTCCACGTGCCGGTCGTGCTCTTGCGCGAGATCGCGTCGACGGCCGACTGGATCGAGTCGGTCTTCACATACGAAATCGGTTCGTCGAGGCCGTACTTCGCGAAGTCGATGCCGGTCGAGCTCGCGAAATGCGCGAGGCCGGCTTCCGGGCTCGCGTAGCGCCGGTATTCGTCGAACTTCTCGCGCGCGAGAAGTTCGGTCTCGGCCGTCACGACGCTCACGCCGGCAAAGATCCTGATCGAAGCCGGATCGCGCCCCTGCCGCGCGGCAGTCGCACGGATGTCGAGCGCCGCCGCACGCGCTGCGGCCTTGCTCTGCCCGTTCACGAACACGCATTCGGCGTGACGGCCCGCGAACTCGACACCGCGCGCGGACGAACCGGCCTGGTACAGCACCGGCGTGCGCTGCAGCGACGGCTCGCTCAGGTGGATCGCATCGATCGAATAGAACGGCCCGTCGTGCTTCACGCGCCGCACCTTGCCCGGCTGCGCGAACACGCGCGCCTGCGCATCGCGGATCACCGCGTCGTCGTCCCAGCTCTGCTCCCACAGCTTGTAGACGACGTCCATGTAGTCGTCCGCGCGCTCGTAGCGGTCGTCGTGACCGATCTGCTGCGCGAGGCCCATCCCGCGTGCGGCGCTGTCGAGATAACCGGTGACGATGTTCCAGCCCACGCGCCCTTTCGTCAGGTGATCGAGCGTCGACATGCGGCGCGCGAACAGGTAAGGCGGCTCGTAGGTCAGGTTCGCGGTCACGCCGAAGCCGAGATGCCGCGTGACCTGCGCCATCGCGGGCACCAGCAGCAGCGGATCGTTGACGGGCACCTGCACCGATTCGCGCAGCGCGGCATCGGGGCCGCCGCCGAACACGTCGTACACGCCGACGATGTCCGCGAGGAAGATCCCGTCGAACTTGCCGCGTTCGAGCGTTTTCGCGAGGTCGGCCCAGTAGTCGAGATCGGTGTAGTGTGCGGAGCGGTCGCGCGGATGCGTCCACAGCCCATGGTTGATGTGCCCGACGCAGTTCATGTTGAACGCGTTGAGCAGGATCTTCTTGCGGTTCGCCGTCGTCATGTGCGCGCCTCCGTCACCACGCGATCGCGTACAGCGAGCCGAACGCGTTGTCGAGCGCCTTGCGCACGGCCGGCGACTGCTGGTAGATCGCGATGAACTTGCGGATGCGCGGATCGTTCACGCTGTCCGGCCGCACGACCCACTGGATCGCGAAGATCTTGTTCTCGGTGCCGTCGAACAGCAGCGCGCTGTTCGGGTCGGTCGTGCCGGCGAGCTTGATGAAGCTCGGGTAGCCCTGCGCGAGATCGACGTCGTCGAGCGAACGCGCGAGTTGCGATGCCTCGAGCGGGATGATCTTCAGGTGCTTCGGGTTCGACACGATGTCGTGCGTCGTCGCGCGGTAGTCGGCACCCGGCTTCAGCTTGATGAGCCCCGCGCGCTGCAGCAGCAGCAACCCGCGCCCGCCGTTCACCGGATCGTTCGCGATCGCGACCTTCGCGCCGTCCTTCAGCTCGCTGAAGCTTTTCACCTTCTTCGAATAGAGGCCGATCTTCATGATCGTGCCGGGCGCGATCGACACGAAGTTGTAGCCGCCCTGCTTGTTCGCGTTCTCGAGGAACGGGATGTGCTGGAAGTAGTTGACGTCGATGTCCTTGTTCGCGAGCGCCGCGTTCGGCGTATTCCAGTCGGTGAATTCGACGATCCGCACGTCGAGCCCCTGCGCCTTCGCCTCCTTGGCGGCAACCTTCAGCGCCTCGATCTGCGGGCTCGTCGAAATGCCGACCTTCAGCGGCGCGGTGTCGGCCCGCGCACCATTGAGCAGTACGACGCCGAGCAGGGCGGCGGCCAGCAGGCGCGCGACGCGGCCGGCGGAAAGACGGGCGGAAAAAACGGCATGCAGCATGGGAACCACTCTCCTGTCCAAAGACGGTATCGACGGATGAGCGACGCCGCGGCGAACGCGCGGGCGTTCTCCGGACAAGCGTCAAGCACGTCGGAAAAGGATCAGCCGATGATAGAGAGCGGAGCCGGGACGGTCTACGAAGCGATTGTGCGAAGAAAATCGCGCGCGGCGATATGGCCGGCGGCCACGCAGGATCGGCGGCCCGACCGGGCGCCCGGCCGAAATCTCGGCCTGGACGCCGGGCGAATTCCGAAATCTCGGCCAGCCGGCCGGGCCGTCATTTCCGCAGACGAAACAAATCCCTTATGAATCAACGCATTAAAAATATTCCGTCAGGCTGCATTTCTGGCATGGGGGTTGCGTAATAGACGGCACACGATGCCGCGAAGCGATGCAGGCATTCCAACATCAGGAGACACGTCTTGCAGACCTCTATCCATACCCCGTCCCATCCGGAGCCGGTTTCCAACGCCGTCGCCGCCCCGCGCGAGCGCTTCTGGCCGGAAGGCTGGTGGAAGCTGATGGAAATCCGCATCGGCATCATCCCGCTGCCCGTCTACTTCATCCTGCTTGCGCTGATCGTCGGCTTCTCGGTCACCGGCAAGGTGCCCGGCGAGATCTCGATGGCGATCGCGGTACTCGCGTTCTTCGGCTTCACCTGCGCGGAACTGGGCAAGCGCCTGCCGCTCCTGCGCAACATCGGCGCCGCCGCGATCTTCGCGACCTTCGTGCCGTCGGCGCTCACTTACTACCACGTGCTGCCGAAGCCGGTGCTGAACCTGACGGTCGAATTCACGAAGTCGACCAACTTCCTGTACCTGTTCATCGCGTCGATCATCGTCGGCAGCATCCTGAGCATGGACCGGCGCGTGCTGATCCAGGGCTTCGTGAAGATCTTCATCCCGCTCGCGGCCGGCTCGGTCGCGGCCGCGATCGTCGGCACGGCGGTGGGTACCGCGCTCGGCCTCGGCGCGCGCCACACGCTGCTGTACATCGTCGTGCCGATCATGGCGGGCGGCGTCGGCGAAGGCGCGATTCCGCTGTCGATCGGCTATTCGGAACTGATGCACCTGCCGCAAGGCGAGATGTTCGCGATGGTACTGCCGCCGGTGATGCTCGGCAGCCTGACCGCGATCATCCTGTCGGGCGCGCTCGACATGCTCGGCAAGCGCTTCCCGCACCTGACCGGCAACGGCCGCCTGCAGGTCGGCGAATCGGGCGACATGACGCCCGAGAACGAGGAAATCCGCGGCCACGTCGACGTCTCGCACATCGCGGGCGCCGGCATCACGGCGATCACGCTGTACCTGGTCGGCCTGATGGCGCACAAGCTGTTCGGCCTGCCCGCGCCGGTCGCGATGCTGTTCCTCGCGGTGCTCGTGAAGCTCGCGCGCGCGGTGTCGCCGCCGCTGCAGGAAGGCGCGTTCGTCGTCTACAAGTTCTTCTCGACCGCCGTCACGTACCCGCTGCTGTTCGCGATCGGCGTCGCGATGACGCCGTGGGACAAGCTGACCGCCGCGTTCACGATCGTCAACGTGGTCACGATCGTGTCGACCGTCGCGACGCTGATGGGCACCGGTTTCGTGGTCGGCCGCCTGATGAAGATGTACCCTATCGACACCGCAATCGTGAACGCCTGCCACAGCGGGCAAGGCGGCACCGGCGACGTCGCGATCCTCACGGCCGCGAACCGGATGCAGCTGATGCCGTTCGCGCAGATCGCGACCCGCATCGGCGGCGCGATCGTCGTCACGGTCACGCTGATCCTGATCGCACACTTCGGATGACGCGCCGCCGCGCGCTCCGTCGCGCAGGCCGCTTCGCACGCGCCGCCGCCGGCCTT
>NZ_QOBB01000346.1:0-5172 GCF_024704855.1 Burkholderia sp. HAN2018
CACGACGCGGTGCCGCGGTCGTCATTGCGCCCGGCCACGAGACAGCCAGCCTGTCGAAAGCCCAGAAGACGTTCAATACGCTCGTCCAGCAGATCGAAACGCGGCGCGAACGCCTCGGCGCATGGGACGCCGTGACGCCGGCCTTCCAGAAGAAATTCGTCGACGGGCTGCTGCCGCTCGAGCAAGCGGCGACGGCGTTGCGGATCAGCCTGCTCAACCGGCTCGACGACGCGTTCCTGCAAAAGGGCTTGAGCAAGGCCGAGCAGCGCACGCTGTCCGACGTGATCGTGAACATGGCGCGCGACCTGCTCGACGTCAGCGACGACGCGCAGTTGAAGATCATCTACAACCGGCACCGCGCATCCGGCGACGACGACCGTACGGCAGCCGATCGCGCACGGCCGAAGCAGGCACCGGAGCCTGCGCCCGCCCCCGCACCGGAAGACGATCTCGACACGCTGTCGCCCGACGAACTCGCCGAGCGCATGCAAGCCGAGCTGGACGAACAGTTCAGGCGCGACATGGCCGAGCACGAGGCCCGCGAGGCGCAGCGCGCGAAACGCAAGAAAGCGCCCCGGCAATCGGCGGCGCAAGCGAGGCGCGAAGCCGAGCAGGCCGAATCGAGCAAGTCGATTCGCGACGTCTATCGCAAGCTCGCGAGCGTGCTGCATCCCGATCGCGAAACCGATCCGAAGGAACAGGAACGCAAGACCGTGCTGATGCAGCGGGTCAACCACGCGTATGCGAAAGGCAACCTGCTGCAACTGCTGGAACTGCAGCTGGAGATCGAGCAGATCGACCGGCGCGCGATCGACGGCCTCGGCGAAGACCGGCTGATGCGCTACAACGGCATCCTGGAGGAACAGGTGCGCGAGCTGGACCAGGAGATCCGGCACGTCGAAACCCACTTCCGCCGAACCTACGGCATCGCATCGTCCGTCAAGATCGCGCCCGATACGGTCATGCGGATACTGACGCGCGACATTGCCGGCATGCAGCGCAGCAATCAGGACCTGACCATCGCGGTGCGCGAATTCGACGACCCGGACAACGTCAGGGAATGGCTGAAGGAGATGAAGCGCCGGCCGGCATCGTCCCGCTTCGACGACGATTCGTACTGAACGCGCACGCCCGGCGCAACGTCGGCGCAGAGCAGCGCACCGCACCGCGCCTCCGTCACCCGTTCACGCCCGGTGCCCCGAGATCGGCCCCGCTTCGCCGGTCAGGTTGAACACGCTGTCGATCCACGCGAGAAACGTCGAGAACGTGAAATCCGACCACTGCTGCGTGCGGAACGCCTTCATCACCGGCGTCTCGGCCGGGTCCTGCTGGTTCAGCAGGTTGTCGACGAACGTGCCGATATCCGCGTCGGCGCCGTTCTCGTGGATCCCCGACCCGGTGAAGCTGACCGCCGTCACCTGATGGTTGGCGATGAAGTCGTTGCGCGCCCACGGCATGAAATAGCCGAAGTTCGGCAGCGGGTTCAGCGTCTGCTTCAGCCCGTCCAGCTCCTTCCCGAACATCGCGAGCGACAGCGCATCCTTCGTCGCGTCGTCCGGCGCCGCGATCACGGCCGGCACGAACGCGCGATAGTGATACGCGGCGATGATCTTGTCGCGCTGGTAGCTGGAAAAACCGAAGCGATCATGCGGAAAGGTCGCCGACAGCGCCGCGTACGCGCTCCCCATGTTGCCGGGGTCGAACCGGCTGGTCAGGCGGCTGTTCACGGTGATCATCCCGTCGGGGCCCGTCATCCCCCACTCGGTGCGCACGCGGTCGTACAGGCCGACCGACGGATGCGTGGCCGCGTCCGCATCGAACGGCGTGTTGAACACCGTGCCGGCGTCGTCGAGCAGCGAACTGTGCGCCTGCGGCTGCAGCGTGTTGCGCAGCGTCGCGTAGTTCGCGAGCGTGCCGTAGCCGCCCGCGCTCATCCCGTACACGAGCAGCCGGTTCGGCTTGCCGAAGCCGTGCGACGTCAGCCACTGCGCGACGGCCTGGATGTTCTTCAGCCCGCTGTAGTGCTGCAGGCGCCAGTCGCCGGACGGCGACGTGTAGTTGCGCACCGCGCTGCCCATGTGGATATCTCCGGTGCAATAGGGCACGAAAACCTGTGTCCATTGCTGCGTTTCGACCTTCGGCTCGCCGACGAGAATGTGCGCGAGATCCATGCGCGTCAGCAGCGGCGACAGGAACGACGACAGCAGGCTCTCGTTCGCGGTGCCGTTCATGTAGTTGTGCGGGATGCCGTCCGGGTTGAAGCCGCCGAGGCCGGCCTCGGCACCGGTCGACGTCTGCGTGCAGGTGCCGTAGTCCCAGCACGCGCCGCCCGGCTCCATCATGTACAGCAGGTTGTCCGACTGCGCGCGATTGATGTAGAAGCGCATCGGCGTGCCGTTGCCGCACGATGCACCGGTGCTCTCGGGCAACGTCACTTCGTACCACGAATAATAAGGAACCGACGGATCCGGCATCGTCGTATCGGCCGCGTGACCGTTCAGTGCCGCGCAACCGAGCAGCGCGGCAACGGCCGCGCGCAGCAGGCATCGTGCTGTGGACATCTCCCCTCCTTGTCGATGGACATGACGCGGCCGCCGGGCGCCGCCCCGGCCGCGCGGATTCGGCGCTCAGTGCACGCCGGACGGTGAAGCGCCGTCGAACAGCTGGACGCGCAACGCCTGCAGGCGTTGCGCGATGACGGCTTGCTGCTGGTCGGGATCGGGAATGCTCGCCTGAACCTGCCGGACGACGTCGCGGCTCTGCTGTTCGTACGAGAGATAGCGCGGGTCCTGCGCCGGCGACGGGCCGACCGTCCGCTGCGCATAGGTGTCCCATTGCGCGCGCATCGACCGGATCGCCGCACTGCGCGTCGCGGGGTCGGCCTCGGTGTCGGTCAGCAGCGCCGCGCTCAGCGCTTCGGCCTGCACGGGCACGATCTCGTTGCGCGCGACGTGGTCGGGAAGTTCGTCGAGAATCCGGCGCGCGAGCGCGTCGCGCTCGGTTGGCGGCAGGCTGTTGCGGCGATCGCCGTAAGCGGCGACCTCGTCGCGGAAGCGCGCGAATGCGACGACGCGCTTCACTTCCGCGTCCGCATCGGGGCGCCCGGCAAGGCTGCGGCGCAGCGCGTCGACGTCGAGCCGTCGCTCCTCGGGGCCCGGTGTCGCGGCGCCGACGCCGGTACCGAACGTATCGGCCGCGCCGGACCGCGTGCCCGCCGTCGCGACCGGCGTGCCGGACGACGCGGCTTGCGCCGGTGTCGCCGCTTCGTATCGCCAGATCGCGACGGCGGCCACGCCGATCGCCGCGATCGCGCCCGTGCGCCGCCAGAGTGCCCTGTTCTTCTTCACGTCGCCTCCTCGTCACGTCATGCCGTTCTTCGCCGGTGCATCCGCGAGTAGGTTCTAGGTCGAATCCGGCATGCAGTCAAAAGCGGCACTAGAACGCGGGCACTAAACCTGCGCGCAGCGGCGATGGCCGGCAAGACGTTTGAAACGCATTTCGTTGTCGCATCGGCACGCGCGTGATGTCGAGCGTCGTGCCCGTCCGGCGGTGGTTCGCGCCGGCACGCGCGATGTGCGCCGCGACACCAAGCAAGCAACGATCCACCTTCACGGGGCGCGACGCTCACGCGTGCGTGTGGCCGATACGGATGGCCGGATAAGACCCGTCGAACGACCCGCTGAGCGCTTGGTCGTCATTTTGGCCGGCCCTATGCTGGTTTCCGACACGCGCCGAACGGTCGGCGCGGCACACACCCCACCCAGCCGAGCCCGCTCCATGAGCCGTGCAGACCTTCCGCATCGCGCACCCGCCGCCGTCCACGACTATCCGACCTACCGCGACGCGCTCGCGGGCTGCCGCCTTCCCGCCGCATTCGTCGATCTCGACTGCCTCGACGCGAACCTCGCCGACCTGAAGCGCCGCTCGCGCGGCCTGCCGATCCGGCTCGCGACGAAATCGGTACGTTCGCGCGAACTGATCGGCGCGGTGCTCGCCGCCGGCCCGTTCATGCAGGGGCTGCTGTGCTATTCGGCCGCGGAAGCCGCGTGGCTTGCGGACAGCGGGTTCGACGACATCGTCGTCGCTTATCCAACCGTCGAAGCCGACGACCTTCGCGCGGTGGCCGCGCAGCTCGGGCGGGGCCGCTCGATCACGCTGATGGTCGACGATGCCGCCCAGATCGACGCGATCGACGGCCTCGCACGCGCGGAAAGCGTGACGATCCCGCTCGCGATCGATCTCGACATGTCGTCCGCGTATCCGGGCCTGTATTTCGGCATGTACCGCTCGCCGGTGCGCGACGTGGCCGCTGCACTCGCCCTCGCGAACCGCATCGGCGAGCGGCAGCACGTGCGGCTCGACGGGCTGATGGGTTACGAAGGACAGATCGCCGGCGTGGCCGACACGGAGCCGGGCAGCGGCGCGCGCAACGCGCTGGTGCGCCACCTGAAGCGCCGCTCGGCGCGCGAGATCAACGCGCGCCGCCACGCGGCCGTGCAGGCGCTCGCGGCGGCGGGCCACACGTTGCGCTTCGTGAACGGCGGCGGCACCGGCAGCTTCGAAAGCACGCTGGGCGACGCATCGGTCACCGAGCTCGCCGCCGGCTCCGGCCTCTACGCGCCGGCGCTGTTCGATCACTATGCGGCGTTTCATGCGCAACCCGCCGCCGGCTTCGCGCTGCCGGTCGTGCGGATTCCGCAGCCGGGCATCGTGACCTGCTCGGGCGGCGGCTATATCGCGTCGGGCCCGGCCGGCAAGAGCCGGCTGCCCCGCCCGTGGCTGCCGGCCGGCTGCACGCTGATCGACAACGAAGGCGCGGGCGAGGTGCAGACGCCCGTGCGCGTGCCGCGCGGCGTCGCACCGGCGATCGGCGATCCGATCCTGTTCCGTCACGCGAAGGCTGGCGAACTGTGCGAACGCTTCAACACGCTGCTGCTGATCCGCGGCGGCCGCGTGGTCGGCGAGGCGCCCACCTATCGCGGCGAAGGCAAGAGCTTTTTCTAGCGGGCCGCGCGGCCCGTCGCTCAGACCGTTCAACTCATTCGATCGACAACCACGGAGACAATGCCATGTGGCGTAACTGGTCGGGATATGTCTGCAGTCCTGATGCAACCGTGTCGACGCCCGCGTCGCACGCCGCGCTCGCGGCGGTGCTGCGCGACGCGGCGGCAG
>NZ_QOBB01000347.1:0-5139 GCF_024704855.1 Burkholderia sp. HAN2018
GGCGGCCGGCATCGGTGCGGCCGACAGCGCGGCGGCGTGAAACGCGCCGACCATGGCGGCCGACAGGACGAACAGCGACACGGCCGGCTTCATGCGCCGCTCCGTTTCGTCAGGATCGTCAGGTCATCCGTTGCATCGGAACCGATGCGCGCAAAGCAGCTATGCCCGTGAGTGAACAATCCCACTGCTTCCCCTCATATCTATCCAACTGGCCTGATTCATTTATCGAAACGATGCGGCGATTTCTTTAATCGCCTGTCATCGTGCTGCGCGCGCGCCTGGCACCGGCACGCGCCCATTCGTCACACTATCTCAAAAATAGGACAAAACTTACCCCGATTCGCGACGATGAAGCGAAAAAAACCTCAATCCAGTCGAAAATGCTGCGCGAGAGGGATGAATGGTAAGAATTGCGCCGTTGTCGCCCGACGGGCCGAACGGCATACTGCCGGCGCGGTTCGGCCGGCCGGCGGCGGTCCGTTGCAGACCGCCCCGAAACGCGCCGCCGCGAAGCGGCGCGTATGCTACCGCAATCCCGTGCCGCCGGACGTGCTTTCTTTCACGGAAAACTGACTTGAATCAAATCGCCGACGCCGCCACTCCGTCCCCCGATACCCTGCTGCGCATCATTGCCGCCCAGACCGAGATCGCGAAGCTCGGCCTCGACCTCGGCAGCGTGATGGCCTATGTGGCCGAGCAGGTGCCGCAGCTCACCGGTGCAAGCGCCGCCGCGGTCGAATTCGCCGAGGGTGACGACATGGTGTACCGCGCCGCGTCGGGCACCGCGGCCGGGATGCTCGGCCTGCGGCTGCGGCGCTCGGGCAGCCTGTCCGGCCTGTGCGTGCAGCAAGGCGAGCTGCTGCACTGCAGCGATTCGGAAACCGACCCGCGCGTCGATCGCGACGCATGCCGGCGTGTCGGCCTGCGCTCGATGCTCGTGGTGCCGCTCACCCATGCCGACACGACGGTCGGCGTGCTGAAGGTGATGTCGCCGGAAGTCGACGGCTTTTCGCCAGCCGATGCCGGCACGCTGCGGCTGACGGCCGACCTGATCGCCGCCGCGATGTTCTACGCGGCGCGCAACGAGGCGAACGAACTCTACATGCGCGCGACGCACGATGCGCTCACGGGCCTGCCGAACCGCGCGCTGTTCTACGACCGCCTGCGGCAGTCGATGCACACGACGCTGCGCGCGAACGGCCGGCTCGGCATCCTCAACATCGACATGGACGGGCTGAAGCCGATCAACGACGGGTTCGGCCACCGCGCGGGCGACGCGGCGCTGCGCGAGATCGCCACGCGGATGCAGGGCGCGGTGCGGCGCTCGGATACGGTCGCGCGCATCGGCGGCGACGAATTCGCGGTGATCCTGCCGAACATCGGCAACCGCGACGATGCGCATGCGCAAAGCACGCGGCTCGCGCGCCAGGTGAGCGAACCGTTCGAATTCGAGGGGCGCCCGCTGCGGCTCGGCGTCAGCGTCGGGATCGCGCTGCTGCCCGACGACGGCACCGACATGACCGCGCTGATCGAGCATGCGGACCAGGCGATGTATGAGGTGAAGCGCACGCGGTCGCAGCGGGCACGCGACGCGTGACATGGGCATCCCGCGTCGCCAATCCGATTCTGAAACCGGCAGACATGAAAGCCGATCGACACGCGTAGACAGCATTTTGTAATTTCACGGTTATCATTGCGATGCCAGCGCTGACGCGCCCGACATCATTCAGTGCGAACGGACAAACAGCGAATTCGTGTTTTTAACGCTTGATCGGTTCGCCACTTCACGCAATGGATCATCTGCTTCCGCACTACGAAAGAGAACTTGCCCTACTGCGCCAATCGATTGCCTCCTTCTCGGCGCGCTACCCCAAAATTGCAGTCCGCCTCGGAATCAACGGAGACCGCTCCGAAGATCCGCATATCGAGCGAATGCTGCAATCATTCGCCCTTCTCGCCGCGAATATCGACGATCGGCTCGACGACAACTACACGGAGTTTGCCGACGCCCTCCTCGGCATGCTGCATCCCCAGTATGGCCGACCGCTGCCGGCATGTACCATTGCCCGGTTCGACGTTTCGGACATGCTCGACAAGCTCGCCGAGCCGTCATTGATTCCCCGCGGCACGGAACTCCTGAGCACGGCGGAGGCCTGCCGGTTCCGGACCGTGTACGACGTCACGCTTGCGCCCATACGCATTGCGAATGCGCGCTACGCATCGGCAACCGCCGTTCCGTCCGACGTCATATTGCCGCCGCACACATCCGGCCTCCTCTCCGTCACCTTCGCGGTTACCCGGCCCGGCTTTCGTATCGAGTCCATCCCGAGTCCCTTGCGTATCCATATCGACGGCGCCGACGAAGTTGTCGCCGCGGCAATGGATGCCATGACGATGCGCACGGCAGCAGCTTTCGTCGAAGATGCCGAACGGCGCTGGACCGCACTGCGCGCTCCGGCGCTTGCGTCGGTGGGCTACGACGATACCGAGAAACTGATCGAAGAAGACGACGGACCACCGGCTTTGAGGCTGCTCGGCGAATACCTTGCGTATTCGAAGAAATTCGATTTCGTCGACGTCGATCTCGCCGCGCTCGTGCGTACTGTAGGACCCGGCCCGCAGTTGACGCTGCACCTCGCCATCCGCGACGTGCATCCGGATTCGCGAGAAGCGCAGCAATTGAAGAATCTGTCGGCGGAGCACCTGAAACTCTTCTGCACGCCGATCGTCAATCTGTTCCGGCTCACGTCCGTGCCGCTCAAGCGCGACCCGCTGACCGACACGTATCCGGTTCAATCCCAGAATACCGACGCGGCCGAAGTCACGATCTGGTCGGTCGACACGGTCCGCGCCACGGCTGGCGTACCCGGAGCGAAGACCATTCAACCGTTCACGTCGCTCATGCACGGCGGCGCAGGCGGTCTCGCCGGCCCCTATTGGGTTCTCGTCCAAGGCACGGCAGCCACACCGTCAGGAAAGATTGACGCCGCACTCAGCCTGATCGGACTCGATGGCCTCCCTGCCGTCGACACCGGGATCGAGCAGATCACGGCGAACCTGACCTGCTCGAACGGCGATCTCCCGCGCAGGATGCGAGCAAGTGCGGAGAATGGCGATCTCGTGAATGAACAAGGCGCAATGGCGTCGCGCATCGTGATGCTCGATACGCCCACCGCGGTCGCACAATTACCGCAACAAGGGGACGCCGTATGGCGGCTTATCGCACAACTCGCGCCACACTCGAGTGACCTGACCCGTACAGGGCTTGTGGAATTGAAACGCCTCCTCCGTCAATTCGCTCCGCGGTCCGGGAATCATATGAACCTGATCGACGGATTGACGGATCTGGGTCATCGCGTCAAGCAGCTCTGGCTGTCGAGAGAGCCGATGCCGAGCTTCGTACGGGGGCTGGAGGTGACCTTGACTGTTGATGAACAGGCGTTCGCCGCAACCTGCCTGAATGCATTCGTCGGCGTAATGGAACGCTTTTTCACAATGCATATGTCGGCAACGAACTTCGTCCAGCTTGTCGTCATGTCGGCCAACACCGGTCGGGAAATTCAACGATGCACTCCGCGACCGGGGACGGTCGCACTTGTCTGACTATCGGGTGCGACCAGCCTCGAAGAACGGCTGTTTCGTGCCCCCGTATCACTCAGACAAGGCTTGAAATCAAGCAACATCCGCAAGTCGCACGATGACCGTGCCGCGCGATCGGGATGCCGTCGTCGGTCATCGATTCGTCGCCCTCCACGATCAGGTTCGGCTTGATTTCCGGATGCTGAGGACACGACACTTCGTCGCCTTTGCGCGCCACGAAACGGCCGTCGAAACGCATCTTCGACGAACCGGTGATGACTTTGCCGCCATGGTCGGTGTCGTCACCGACACGGATGAGGTTCATCATGAATGGGATGCCTTGTTGTGTTGGTAACCTGAGCCGAGCGTGCTCAGTAACGGAAATACAGGATGCCGAGTGCGTCAGGCTCCCCTGGTTTCTTTCCCTTCTTCGTGATGGCGGGGAGATCGATGTTCTTCACGTCCTTCCAGCCGAACCCTTCAAAAATCCCTTCAGCAAGGCGGACGAAGCCCATCATCTTTCGTGAAATTCGATAAGTAATAATAGAGAAAATCGCGGCCGAACCCAAAGTTCCCATCGCACAACCTATAAGCAAACTATCAATCGGAGCTTCACCTTTGAATACGGCAAAGCAAGCAATGATGAAATACGCTACCGCTAGTGCCACCGCAAGAAACATCCCACCCCACCTAAACGATGCTCGATAGTGTGCATAACGCCCCCGACTGCAATGTGGATGAAGTGCGACAATTTTGTCTGAAATTCGCCGAATACCAAAGGCGTGCCAAATATCACCCCATCGTTCAGCAACGATCTCCACCTCATCGCCCTCTGTGAACACCGACCACCACACCCACGCCTTCACCGATTTCCCCTCAAGCTCAAACTCGAGCAAATCGGCCTCTTCAGTGGTATCCGTCGCCATACTACTCAACCCGACTGCAACACCGCCCAGACCGACCAAGCCTGCCGCAATCGCTGTCGCGCCCATCTTGGCACGATCAGCATCGGTAAAGAAGAAATCCTGGCTGCAACGCGACTTCCGTAGATTGCCAATACGTCCACGGAGCAACTGCATTTGATCGGACAACATACTCATCGACGAACAATCAGTAGCGGAAATATAGCACACCCAATGCACCTGGTTCGTCTGGCTTCTTCCCCTTCTTCGTGATGGCAGGAAGATCAATATTCTTCACGTCCTTCCAGCCGAACCCCTCAAAGACCCCTTCAGCAAGAAAAACGAAACCCATCATTTTTCGCGAGACTCGATATGTAACAAATGAAAATCCCATGGCTGTCAAAAAGGTCCCAATTGCACCAGAGATAAGCAAATCCTCGATCGGAACCCCGCCTTTGAAAATCACAAAACACGAAACAATGAAATACCCAACAAGCATCAATGATGCAAATGTGGAGTTGACCCTGTAATACCGGACACAGCATCACACTAAGGTTGCTGAATCCATCGAGCGCCGGAACTCGCGAGGCGAGCGGTATTTCAACGCGCTATGGGGATGCTTCTCGTTGTAATGCTCGAACGCGATGGCCAGGTTGCG
>NZ_QOBB01000348.1:0-5081 GCF_024704855.1 Burkholderia sp. HAN2018
CGAGCGCGCGAAGCGGCGCGCGCAGGCTCGCGGCCGGTGCCGACGCGCCGCCCGCGTCGGAGAACCGGCTCTCCGCGCCGCCGTACGTACCGAATACGCCGGCCGCGATGCCGGACGGCACGGTGGAAATCGACCGGGCGCCGTCGGCCGCCGCTTCGAGCGGCGGTGCGGACGCACGCTGCGCATGGCCGCTCGGCGGCAACGCGAGCGCCACCGACAGCGACACGGCAAGCAACTGTTTGACACGCATGGCAGGATGAAAACGACGCCGTCCCGCGCGCCGGGCGCGCATCGCGGCGTTTGGTCTGAATATTCGGGTCATTGTACCGGCGCCGCGATGACTGTCCCGTGCCGCGGCGGTGCCATCTGCGCTCCGGCGACGCGAACGCCGCTGCTATGATAAGCGCCCGTTGAAGCGTTGCATCGGGTCGCGGAGCCGGTTTCGGATGCCGCGCGCTGCCCGATCGCGAAGCAGGATCGACGGACGTGCTCGTGCGAGCACGCCGTTCCACTGGAGCACGACATGTCAGGACTCACCCATTTCGACGCCGCCGGCCATGCGCACATGGTCGACGTCGGCGGCAAGCAGGAAACCCAACGCATCGCGATCGCGCGCGGCACGATCCGGATGCTGCCGGCCACGTTCGCACTGATCCGCGACGGCAAGGCCAAGAAGGGCGACGTGCTCGGCGTCGCGCGCATCGCGGCCATCCAGGGCGCCAAGCGCACGGCCGACCTCATCCCGCTGTGCCACCCGCTCGCGCTGACGCGCGTGGCCGTCGATTTCGAGCTCGACGACACGCTGCCGGGCGTCCACTGCGTCGCCCAGGTCGAGACGTTCGGCCGGACCGGCGTCGAGATGGAAGCGCTGACCGCCGTGCAGGTCGGGTTGCTGACCGTCTACGACATGTGCAAGGCCGTCGATCGCGGGATGGTGATCACCGACGTGAGCGTGCGCGAGAAACGCGGCGGGAAGTCGGGGGACTGGAAGGCGGAAGACGTCGCGGGTTGACCGCCAGCGGTAACAGCCGCCATTCACGGGGCAGCGCCGGCCGTAGCGATGCTCCGTTCGAACGATAAAAACCAGAAAAACACCTTACTCATGAAGAATCCCACGCTGAAATGCGCCGCGCCGCTGCTGTGCGCGCTCCTCCTGCTGCCGGCCGTCGCATCGGCCGCCGGCGCCTGCCCCGCCGCCGACACCGCCGCGCGCGCGGCCATCGACGCGCAGCACCGCGTACAGCAGATCCGCAATCCGCCGAGCGACGGGCCCGGCGTCGAGATTTCGCCGCCGCTGCGCGACGCGCTGCGTGCGTACAAGCAGGCGCTCGCCGGCGCGATCGATGCGCGGCTCGCCTGCAGTGACGAACAGGTCGACCCGGCCGCGCTGAAACGCACGCTCGCAGCCGCGCTCGGCGTGCCGGCCCGACCCGTCCAGCCGAAAGACGGCGAATCGGCGTTCGGCCGCAATCCGGACGTCGACGTCGAACGCGGCGGCACGTCCCGCCCGTTGCTCTTCGTGCGCGCCGGCTTCGACATCGCATGCGGCGACGACAACCTGCTGACCGCCTACGCATGGGAAAACGGCGGCTGGCAGCGCGTGCTGCGCTGGCAGGCCGACGACTACAAGGACATCGGCGGCGCGTACGGCGGCGGCTTCTGGTTCTCGGCGCTGCCCGGCGGGCAGGTCGCGGTCGTCCATGGCACGCCGTGGTGCGCGTCGCGCTGGAGCCGGTTCGCCGCGGACGTGGTCGCACCGGCCAACGGCCCGACCGCGCAACGCGTGCTGTTCCATGCCGAGAACAGCTACGTGCTCGACGAAAACCCGATCCGGTTCAAGGTGCGCCCCGACGGCTTCGAGGTGCGCGCGACGGTCGGCTCGATGGACAGCGAAGTGTTGACGCGGCCAGGCGTCTTCCGCTATCGCGTCGACGGCGGCACCGTGCAGCGCGTACAACCCGTTGCGCTCAACGGCCGCGATTTCGTCGACGAATGGCTGAATGTGAACGATGCGCAGGCGCGCGAATGGAGCGAACCCGCCGCCGCGGCTGCCGCGCTGAAGGGCCGGCAGGCGTTCGACAAGGCCCGCAAGGCGCCCGGTACCGGGTTCGAGTACGGCCCGGTGCGTGGCTGCTCGGACAGCAAGGACCGCTTTCAGGTCGAACTCGATCTGACGGGCAACACCGGGGAGACGGTTGCGCGGCACTACGCGCAGATTCGCCAGGAACGCAACGGGTTCACGCTGCTCGGGCTGAGCACGGCGGCCGAGCCGGCTTGCCGCGGCGCGAACCTGATGCCGCGGCACTGAACGTCGGGCACGCGCGGCGACTTTCGGCGGCCGTGCGCCACGAAGGAACTGGCAGGAAACAATGCCGGGCGGCGACCGGCACGCACGCTGCGCCGCCCGCGCATCACTTGCCGCGCTGCGGCTCGAACACGAACGGTTGGGTCAGCAGGAACGGATTCGCGGTCGCGCCCGTCTGTACGCAGGTTGCGTGCGTCATCGCGTCGACGGCCGCGCGATCGGCCGCCGCATTACGGCTGCTCGTCGTCACGGTGACGTTCTGCGCTTCGCCGGACGTCGTCATCAGCGCGCGCACGAGCACGGTCGCCGGGCGCGTGAGCGGCTTCGCGGTATCCGGATAGACGGCGCGCGGAATGTGGCAGGTCAGCTTGCTTTCCTGCGAAGACGACAGCATCGCGCAGCCGGAAAACAGCAGCGCGACGGCGGGCAGGATCAGGTAGGTCGAGCGAATAGCCATGGTCGAATATCGTTCTTCAGCACTGTTGCGGACGAACGCGCCGCGCGCCGGGGAACATCGCCCGATCGCATCGCATGCGTCACACCGCGCCGCGGCCATCGGACCGGCGCCCCGTTACGGCCGCACGGCCGATCGATGCTCGGCCGCGATCCTGCGTGGCGGACTTCCCGGGTGGCCCGGTGTTGCCGGTGTTCGCGTCGCCCCTGCCCCACACGGGCCGGCACGCGAGCGCTTTCGCGCATTGTGCACGCGCCGCCCGGCGAGCGGCGGCGATTTGACAATGGTTGACGCGAATCGCCGCGACTTCAGCCGGAATCCGCGCAATTCACGAGGTAATCGATACGCGGCCGGATTCGCCGGGTTCACGCCAAGCGGTTGCGTTCGGCACGCGCCGCTGCTCTCGCACGGCGCGGCCCCTGCCGGCATTCCCCGTTCCGGCAGGGGCCGTGCGTATCAATCCGAATCGTCGTCGTCCTCGTCGTCGGCCGCGTCGGCCGGAACTTCGCCGTATTTCGCGACGACCGCCGCCTTGAACGTCTTCAGCGCCGGCTGCTGGTCGCACAGCTTGTACAGCGCCGCCAGCTGTTGCGGCCAGTCCTTCAGCTCCTTCGCGAACACGTGCAGGCGCGCGACGGTGTCGAGCGCATCGGCTTCGCGGCCGGCCAGTGCCTGCAGCACCGCATAGCGGCGCAGCACCGTCTCGCCGGGCAGCAGCGCGATCGCGCGCTCGTGCGCGGCGAGCTTGGCCGGCAGGTCGTCCGCCGAAATCGGGAGCAGCGTGGCCGCGCCGTATTCGCCCCAGGCGCCGAACAGAAACGACGGCGCGTCACGGTATTGCGCGGCCGGATCGCTGCCGTAATACAGCACCTCCGCGCGCTGGTAATCGCGCAGCACAGGCACCGCCGCCAGCACGCCGCCGACCGACAGCACCGCGAACAGCCCGAAGGCTGCGCGCCCCGGCAGGAAACGCAGCGGCTTCACGTCGAGCAGCCCGATCACGAACATCGCCGGCAACAGGAAGAACATGTACTGCTGCGGATACTCGACCAGCGCATGCATCAGCAGGATGCCGATCAGCGCGAAGCCGAACACGCGCATGCTCGACTGCGGTGCGCGCACCGCACGCACGAACCACGTCACGAGCGCAACGACGAGCACGCCCAGGCCGACGAGGCCGGACTTCGCGAGCAGGTCGATGAAGATGTCGTGCGAGTTGTTCGCGATCTCGACGCCGCCCAGCGAGCGCACGAGCGCGAACTGGTGTGACGGGAACTCGCCCCAGCCGACGCCGAGCAGCGGGTGCTCGCGGAACATCGCGAGCCCGTACTTCCACAGTGCGAGGCGCGGCGCGATCTGCCCCGCGTCACGCATCCGGTCGGCCGCGGATTCCGCGAGGTTCAGGTGATAGTGCACGTTGGCCCAGCGCACCGCGACGTTCACCGCGATGAACGCCACCGCGAGCACGACCGGGATCAGCCACGCGCGCGCATTGCCCGGTGCTCGGCGCGTTTCAAGCCACGCCATCCAGAAGCCCGCGACGACCATCACCGCGACCTGCAGCCACGGCCCGCGCGACACCGTCAGCGCAAGGCCGACCGACAGCACGAGCGACAGCGCGAGCCACGCCCATACCGCGAGCCGGCGCGTCTGCACGAGATACAGCGCGCCCGCAAGCGCGAACGCGATGTAGCTGGCCAGATGGTTCGCCTGCGCCATGTTGCCGTACGGGCGGCGATCGACCGCGACGTTGTACATCACGACGAACGGCGACAGCGCCGACTCGAGGTGGAACAACTGCACGATCTGGGTGCCGACCGCGAACACGCCGCCGACGAGCAGCGCGCCGGCCATCATCCGCGACACGGCCTCGGCCAGCCCGTCGCGCGCGAGCGTAAAACCTGCCTGCATCGCGACCAGCGCGGCGGCGAGATAGCCGACCGCGAGCCAGTTCATCGACGGCACCTTGAGCGGAATCAGCGCGACCTGCGCGATGAGCACCACCGCGAACCCGAGCGGCGCAACGAATGCGGCCGGCGCGGCGAACGGTTCGGCCGGGCGACCGGTGCGCGCGAGCAGCACGACGGACACTCCCACCAGCAGATACAGCACCAGCGCGGAAAACTCGGAATAGAAGGTCGGGATCGGATACGTGTGATTCGTGATCGCGTACGGCACGATCAGGGCGACAGCCAGCGCAACGAGCGGCAACGAACGGGAAAAAGTAGAAGGCATGAGCGAACCGGATGTCAGCAACCGGCGCACTATACAAAACTTTCCCCCCTCTGTGCGGGGCCTTCGCGCCGCGCCCCGGCGCGGCGC
>NZ_QOBB01000349.1:0-5121 GCF_024704855.1 Burkholderia sp. HAN2018
CGCGCCGCGCCTTGCCGGGCGCGCGTGGCGGGCCGCCGCGGTGCGCCGTTGTGCCGCAGCGCATCATAGAAAGCCGTCATGTTGCCTTGACAGCGCGAATCGCGTATCCGATCATTCGATCAACAACAGAGCAATTGATCGGTTGGCGAGCGTTAGTTCATCTCGCGGCCGTCGTAAAGCAGAACGAACCGGAGACAGCCAGTGAGACTGGAAGACAAGGTCGCGATCCTGACGGGCGCCGCAAGCGGCATCGGCGAGGCGGTCGCGCAACGCTATCTGGACGAGGGCGCGCGCTGCGTACTCGTCGACCTGAAGCCTGCCAGCGGCTCGCTCGCGCGGCTCATCGAGGCGAACCCCGGCCGCGCGGTGGCCATCACCGCGGACGTCACGCGCCGCGACGACATCGAGCGCATCGTCGCCACGGCGGTCGAGCGCTTCGGCGGCGTCGACATCCTGTTCAACAACGCGGCGCTGTTCGACATGCGCCCGATCCTCGACGAATCGTGGGACGTGTTCGACCGGCTGTTCGCGGTCAACGTGAAAGGGCTGTTCTTCCTGATGCAGGCCGTCGCGCAGCGGATGGTCGAGCAGGGGCGCGGCGGCAAGATCGTCAACATGTCGTCGCAGGCCGGGCGTCGCGGCGAGGCGCTCGTTTCGCACTACTGCGCGACCAAGGCCGCGGTGATCAGCTACACGCAGTCGGCCGCGCTCGCGCTCGCGCCGCACCGGATCAACGTGAACGGCATCGCGCCCGGCGTCGTCGACACGCCGATGTGGGAGCAGGTCGATGCGCTGTTCGCGCGCTACGAGAACCGGCCGCTCGGCGAGAAGAAACGGCTCGTGGGCGAAGCCGTGCCGCTCGGCCGCATGGGCGTGCCGGGCGACCTGACGGGCGCCGCGCTGTTCCTCGCGTCGTCCGACGCCGACTACGTCACCGCCCAGACGCTGAACGTCGACGGCGGCAACTGGATGAGCTGACGTGGCGCCGCTCGCACGCGTCACCTGCCGGCCGGCCTGCGACGGGGCGGCCGCGCCGCTCACCGCGGCCGCCGTCGAACGAGGAGGGCACGCCTGATGGCCGAGATCGTCGTCGCCGGCGAACTGCTGGCCGAATTCGTCGCCGCCGAGCGCGGCCAGGGTTTCGACGCGCCGGGCCTGTTCGCCGGGCCGTTCCCGAGCGGCGCGCCGGCGATCTTCGCCGACCAGGCCGCACGGCTCGGCGCGCGCGTCGCGTATGCGGGCTGCGTCGGCCGCGACGCGTTCGGCGATGCGATCGTCGCGCGGCTCGAGCGCGACGGTGTCGACGTCGCGCGCATCCGCCGCGTCGCGCGTCCGACCGGCACCGCGTTCGTCGCGTATCGCGACGACGGCTCGCGCAGCTTCGTCTACAGTCTGTCCACCAGTGCGGCCGCGTGCGTCGATGCGTCCGACGTCGATGCCGCGATGTTCGACGGCTGCCGCTATTTCCACGTGATGGGCTCGTCGCTGACGAGCGAATCGGCGATCGCGGCCGTGCAGCGCGGCGTGATCGAGGCCGCGCGCGCCGGCGCGAAGGTGTCGTTCGATCCGAACGTGCGCCCCGAGATGCTGAGCTTTCGCCCGATGCGCGCGGCGCTCGAGACGATGCTCGCCGCGTGCCACCTGTTCATGCCGAGCGAGGCCGATTTGCCGTTCTTCTGCGGGCCGCAGCCGGCCGAGCGCGCGATCGCGGGCCTGCTCGCGACGCATCCGCTGCTCGAGCGTGTCGTGCTGAAACGCGGCGCGCAAGGCAGCGTTGCATTTGACCGCGCCGACCGCGTCGAAGCACCGGCCTTTCAGGTCGACGAAATCGACCCGACCGGCGCCGGCGACTGCTTCGGCGGCACGCTCGTGGCGAGCTTCGTCGCGGGCGTGCCGATCGATGCCGCATTGCGCCGCGCGAACGCGGCCGGCGCGATCGCGGTCACGCGGCGCGGCCCGATGGAAGGCAACAGCAGCGCGGCCGAGATCGACCGCTTCCTGACCGAACGAGGTATCGCATGTCCGGCCTGACGACCTTCGCCGAACGCCCGCGCACCGCCCACGCGGACGCCGTGCTGCGGATGATCTTCGATGCGAACCGCGCGGACGCGCAGCGCGGCATCTATTCGATCTGCAGCGCGCACCGGCTCGTGCTGGAGGCCGCGTGCGAAGCGGCGCGCGCGGATGGCTCGCCGCTCCTGATCGAGGCGACCTGCAACCAGGTGAACCATCTCGGCGGTTATACGGGCATGACGCCCGCCGATTTCCGCCGCGACGTCGACGCGATCGCCCGGCGTTGCGGGCTGGCGCCGTCGGCGCTCGTGCTCGGCGGCGACCATCTTGGGCCGAACCCGTGGCGGCACCGCCGCGCGGCCGATGCGATGCGCGAGGCGGGCGCGATGGTCGCCGCCTATGTGGAAGCCGGCTTCGAAAAGATCCACCTCGATGCGAGCATGGCGTGCGCGGACGATCCGGTGCGGCTCGACGATCGTACGATCGCCGCGCGCGCGGCCGAACTGTGCCGCGTGGCGGAAGACGCGGCGGCGCGCACCGGCATCGCGCCCGTCTACGTGATCGGCACCGAGGTGCCGACGCCGGGCGGTGAAGTCAGCGGCAACAACGGCCACGACGGCGATGCGGCGATCGCGCAGATCGCGGTCACGCGCAGCGACAGCATCGCGGCGACGCTCGATGCGCACCGCGCCGCGTTCGCGGCGGCCGGGCTCGACGACGCGTGGGCGCGCGTCGTCGCGATCGTCGCGCAGCCGGGCGTCGACTTCGACGATCGCCACGTGCTCGACTACGACAGTGCGAAGGCCGCGGCGCTCGGCGCGAGTATCCTGCAGACACCGCACCTCGTGTTCGAGGCGCATTCGACCGATTACCAGACCGAGGGGGCACTCGCCGCGCTCGTGCGGGACCACTTCGCGGTGCTGAAGGTCGGCCCCGCACTGACGTTCGCGCTGCGCGAGGCGCTGTTCGCACTGACCTTCATCGAGGACGCGCTGACCGGCGACGTCGGGCAGCGCTCGCGGTTGCGCGACGTGGTCGACGCCGCGATGCGCGCGCAGCCCGAGCACTGGGCGCCGTACTACCGCGGCGACGAAACCGAGCAGCGGCTCGCGCGCCAGTTCAGCTACAGCGACCGGATTCGCTACTACTGGCTGCAGCCGGCCGTCGCGGCAGCGGTCGAGCAACTGTTCGACAACCTCGCGCGGCAGCCGGTGCCGGAGACGCTCGTCGCGCAGTGGCTGCCGGATGTCTACGCGGCGTGCCGCACGGGCGGGCTCGCGAAGGAGCCGCGCGCGTGGGTGCGCCACCGGATACGCGACGTGATCGCGCACTATGCGCGCGCGTGCGGAATGCAGCGGCCGGCGTGACGGGCCGCGAAGGAAGTGCAGGACCGACGACACTAGGGTCTGTTTCCATATGGAACGCACATGCGAATGCCCGAAATCGCTCGCAGGGCAAGAAGTGAGGAGCGCCGTTTGGCTGAGCCAAACAAGCGACGAGCGACGCCGCCATGTGGGCGATTTCGGGCATTCCCGTGGAATGTATTTTTTTAGTTTGGGGTTGCCACGAGAACGGCCGCTCGCCGCGTTGCGCTCCTTGCGAATACGTCCAGTATTCGCAGCGTCGCGCGCCTCGCGAGCGGCCGTTCTCGTGGCAACGCATGTGCGTTCCATATGGAAACAGACCCTAACAAACACAGGAGACATGCCATGCAACGAAAGATGCTCGACGCCGCCGCACGCTGCTTCGCCGGAGCCGCGCTCGCGACGGCGGCCTGCGCCGCGTCCGCCGGCACGCTGACGATCGCGACGCTGAACAATCCCGACATGATCGAGCTGAAGAAGCTGTCGCCGGCGTTCGAGAAGGCGAACCCGGACATCAAGCTGAACTGGGTGATCCTCGAGGAAAACGTGCTGCGCCAGCGCGCGACGACCGACATCACGACCGGCAGCGGCCAGTTCGACGTGATGGCGATCGGCACCTACGAGACGCCGCAGTGGGGCAAGCGCGGCTGGCTCGCGCCGATCACGGGCCTGCCCGCCGACTACGACCTGAACGACATCGTGAAGACCGCGCGCGACAGCCTGTCGTACAACGGCCAGCTGTACGCGCTGCCGTTCTACGTCGAGAGCTCGATGACGTTCTACCGCAAGGACCTGTTCGCGGCGAAGGGGCTGAAGATGCCCGACCAGCCGACCTACGACCAGATCGCCGAGTTCGCGGACAAGCTCACCGACAAGGCGAAGGGGACCTACGGGATCTGCCTGCGCGGCAAGGCCGGGTGGGGCGAGAACATGGCGTACGTGTCGACGGTCGTGAACACGTTCGGCGGGCGCTGGTTCGACGAGAACTGGAATGCGCAGCTGACGTCGCCGGAATGGAAGAAGGCGATCACGTTCTACGTGAACCTGCTGAAGAAGGACGGCCCGCCGGGAGCGAGCTCGAACGGCTTCAACGAGAACCTGACGCTCACCGCATCGGGCAAGTGCGCGATGTGGATCGACGCGACGGTCGCGGCCGGGATGCTCTACAACAAGCAGCAGTCGCAGGTGGCTGACAGGATCGGCTTCGCGGCCGCGCCGGTCGCCGCCACGCCGAAGGGCTCGCACTGGCTGTGGGCGTGGGCGCTGGCCGTGCCGAAGACGTCGAAGCAGCAGGACGCCGCGCGCAAGTTCATCGCATGGGCGACGTCGAAGCAGTACATCGAGATGGTCGGCAAGGACGAAGGCTGGGCGTCGGTGCCGCCGGGCACGCGCACGTCGACCTACCAGCGCCCCGAGTACAAGGCCGCCGCGCCGTTCTCGGACTTCGTGCTGAAGGCGATCGAGACGGCCGACCCGAACGATCCGTCGCTGAAGAAGGTGCCGTACACGGGCGTGCAGTACGTCGGGATTCCTGAATTCCAGTCGTTCGGCACGGTGGTCGGCCAGTCGATCGCCGGTGCGGTCGCGGGCCAGATGACGGTCGACCAGGCGCTCGCCGCCGGGCAGGCCGCCGCTGACCGCGCGGTGCGGCAGGCCGGCTACAAGAAGTAACGCGCCGGCAGTCACGCGGCCCGCGGCGTGCGCCGTTGCGCATGCCGCGGGCCGGCGAAGCCGAAAGGCGGGC
>NZ_QOBB01000350.1:0-5001 GCF_024704855.1 Burkholderia sp. HAN2018
CGTCGGCGCTCAGCACGAACAGGCGGCGGCCAGGCAGCAGGTGGCGCGCGAGCGCCGCAAGCGGACGGCCGACGAGCGAAACCGCGCCGACATCCTGCAGTGCCCAGCCGAGGCGTGCGGCCGCCAGCGACAGCGACGACGGCGCGGGCAGCACGCGCCATTCGTCAGGGGACAGCGAGCGCGCGAGCGTGGCGCCGACGCCGAACAGCATCGGGTCGCCGCTGGCGAGCACGCAGACGGGCGACGTGCGCCGTGCAAGCACGCCCGCAAGGTCGAACGGCGACGGCCACGCTTCGCGCGCGGCCGGCAGCCGTGCGGGCAGCATGTCGAGATGCCGCTTCGCGCCGACGACGAGCGTCGCGTCGAGCAGCGCGCGGCGCGCGCTGCGGCCGAGCCCCGCGTAACCGTCGTCGCCGATGCCCACTACCGTCAGCCACGCCGTCATGCACCCTTCCCCATCGTTCGATTCCATCCCGTTTGTTGCGATGCGCGGCTGCCGGGCCGCCGCGCGTTGATTCGTTTCCATGCCGTGCGCATCGCCCGACGGCCGGTGCGGCACGGCCACGACGTCAGCCGAGCGGCACGCCGACGACAAACGTCAGCAAGGCCAGAACCATGCCGCCGATCGACGCGATCAGCAGCCAGCCGAGCAGCAGCCACATGAGCGGCCGCGTCCCGCTTTTCCTGTACAGGAGCGTGCCGCCCGCGACGATCGGCACGCCGAGGCCGGCGAGCCCGACATTCTTCGGCCACTCGGCCGACGGTGCAAGCGGGATCAACACGCACGCGAGCAGGACCCATGCGGGGATGGCGAGCAGGCCCAGTGCGATGCCCATGCCGAACAGTTCCGTCCTGCCGAGTTTCATGGCGGATGCCGGCGGTCGCCGATCTGATGTCGAGGCGCCAATCCTACCATTTGCGAGACAGCGCAAAACCGTCTGCGGCCATGCTGCGACGCGGTTGCGCGCCGTATTGCCGATGCCGGATCGTCGCGAAAATCGGGTATCCTACGGCCGTTCGTTCGCCGGTGCCCTTCGGGGCCGAAGAGGGAACACAGGGCGCCCCACGCGCCGCTGTGGCTGCCCCCGCAACTGTAGACAGCGAGCCGATCTCCCCCTCATGCCACTGGTTTCACCGGGAAGGCCGGGAGCCGGCGCCGACCTGTCAGCCAGGAGACCTGCCGGCCAGAAAGTGCGTGCGTGCCAGTCGGCGTCGGGCGGGGTGTACCGACGCGTTGGCCGCGGCGCGACACTGCCCCGGTACCCCGTGAGTTCCGCCCCCGATTCGATTCCTGCGTCGCCCGTCGTGCGCCCGTCGGCTTGCCCGGGGCTCGTGCGCGTGGTCGCGGCCGCCGACGGCGGGCTGTGCCGGATCAAGCTGCCGGGCGGTCGGCTCGATGCGCGTCAGGCGCGCGCGATCGCCGCCGCCGCGCGTGCTTGCGGCTCCGGTGCGATCGACGCGACCAATCGCGCGAATCTCCAGCTGCGCGGCATTCGCGACGGCGCGGCCGACGCGCTGATACGCGCGTTGCTCGACGCGGGCCTCGGCCCGTCCGTCGACGCCACCGCGGATGCCGTCGCCGATACCGCCGCGCTCGCCGCGAGCGACGACGTCCGCAACCTGATGCTCAGCCCGCTCGCCGGTGACGACCCCGCCGCCCTCGTCGACAGCCGCGCGCTCGCCGCGCCGCTCCTAGACATGCTGGCGCGCGAGCCGCGCCGTGGCGAGCTGTCGCCGAAATTCTCGATCCAGCTCGACGGCGGCGAATCGGTTGCGGCGCTCGATCATCCGCACGACATCTGGCTCGCCGCGTGGCGTCGCGGCGACGGTGCGGTGCGCATCGCGGCCGGGCTGGCCGGCTGCCCGCCGGTCGCGCACGACGACCGACCGGCCTCGGTCAATGTCGCACCCGATCAAGGTGTCGCGCTGGTCCGCGCGCTGCTGCTCGCGTTCCTCGATCTCGCGCCGGCAGACGTCACGCGGATGCGTGCCCTGCTCACGACCTGCGGCGAACGCGCGCTGCTCGAGCGCGCGCGGCACTATGTGCCGTTCGCGCTTGCGGCCGATCCGGCGCTCGCCGGCTGGCGCCGCGCGCGCACCGATCCGGCGCTGCGTTTCGGCGTACATCCGTCGCGCGATACCGCGCGCTGCCACGTCGGCGCGCAATTCCCGCTCGGCCGGCTCGACGCCACGCAACTGGAACGGCTCGCCGCGCTGGCCGAAACCGACGGCGACGGCACGCTGTCGATGACGCCCTGGCAAGGCGTGTTCATGCATCGCGTCCCGCGTGAACGCGCGCCGGCCACGCTCGATGCGCTGGCGTCGCTCGGCCTCGTCTGCGCGTCGTCCGACCCGCTGGCGTCGCTCGTCGCGTGCACCGGCAGCGCGGGCTGCGCGAAAGCGCGCGCCGACACGAAACACGACGCGCTCGCGCTCGCCGCGCGCATCGGCCATGCGGTCGACGTGCACCTGACCGGCTGCGAGCGCCATTGCGCGCTGCCGCATCCCGCGACGCACACGCTCGTCGCGGTTGCGCCCGCGCACTACGACCTTTACCGGCGCGATGCGGCCGCGGGCCTCGGCGCCCCGCTCGCGCGCCATCTGACGATTGACCAGGCCGCGGCCCGACTGACGGGCGCGCGGCACAGCCAGGACACCACCGATGCTTGACTACATTCGCGACGGGCAGGAAATCTACCGCCAGTCGTTCGCGACGATCCGCGCCGAGGCCGACCTGTCGCAGGTTCCGCCCGACCTCGAGAAACTCGCGGTGCGCGTGATCCATGCGTGCGGGATGGTCGACGTCGTCTACGACCTGCGCTTCTCGGCCGGTGCCGGCGCGGCGGGCCGCACGGCGCTCGCGGCCAGCGCGCCGATCCTGTGCGACGCGCGCATGGTGGCCGAAGGCATCACGCGCGCGCGGCTGCCGGCCGGCAACCGCGTGATCTGCACGCTCGGCGAGCCGGAAGTGCCCGATCTCGCGCGGGATCTCGGCAACACGCGTTCGGCCGCCGCGCTCGAACTGTGGCGTCCGCAGCTCGCCGGCAGCGTCGTCGTGATCGGCAATGCGCCGACCGCGCTGTTCCACCTGCTCGACATGATCGACGCCGGCGCGCCGCGCCCCGCATTGATCCTCGGTTTCCCGGTCGGCTTCATCGGTGCGGCCGAATCGAAGGCGCTGCTCGATGCCGACAGCCGCGGCGTCCCGTACGTCACGCTGCTCGGCCGCCGCGGCGGCAGCGCGATGGCCGCTGCGGCGGTCAACGCACTCGCAACGGAGGTCGAATGACGACCGCGCGCGGACGCCTGTTCGGGGTCGGCGTCGGCCCCGGCGATCCCGAACTGATGACGATCAAGGCGCTGCGCGTGCTGCAGGCCGCGCCCGTGGTCGCGTATTTCGTCGCGAAGGGCAAGAAAGGCAATGCATACGGCATCGTCGAGGCGCACCTGCGGGACGGGCAGACGCAACTGCCGCTCGTCTATCCGGTGACGACCGAGGCACTGCCGCCGCCGCTCTGCTACGAGACGGTGATCGCCGATTTCTACGACACGGCCGCCGGGATCGTCGGTGCGCACCTCGATGCGGGGCGCGACGTCGCGGTGATCTGCGAAGGCGACCCGTTCTTCTACGGCTCGTACATGTACCTGCACGACCGCCTCGCACCGCGCTACGACACCGAGGTGATCCCCGGCGTATGCGCGATGCTCGGTGGCACCGCCGTGCTCGGCCAGCCGCTCGTCTATCGCAACCAGAGCTTGTCGGTGCTGTCGGGCGTGCTGCCCGAGCACGAGTTGCGCACGCGGCTCGCGCAGGCCGATGCGGCCGTCGTGATGAAGCTCGGCCGCAATTTCGACAAGGTGCGGCGCGTGCTCGACGAGCTGGGGCTCGCGAAGCGCGCGCTGTATGTCGAGCGTGCGACGATGGCGAGCCAGCGCATCGTGCCGCTCGATGAAGTCGATCCGATGGCGTCGCCGTATTTCTCGCTGCTCGTCGTGCCGGGGGAAAAATGGCAAGGATGACGACCCCGCCCGCGATCGTGATCCTCGGCGCGGGCGCGCTCGATACCGCGCGGCGCATCCAGGCGCGTTATCCGGGGGCGCGCGTGCACGGCCTCGCGTCGCGCATCGCCGCCGACGTGCCGTTCGACGATCTCGGCGCGCACTTGCGCGAACTCTATGCACGCGGCCTGCCGATCGTCGCGCTGTGCGCGGCCGGCATCGTGATCCGCTGCATCGCTCCGGCGCTTGCCGACAAGGGCGTCGAACCGCCCGTGCTCGCGGTGGCGGAAGACGGTTCGGCGGTCGTGCCGCTGCTCGGCGGGCTGACGGGCGTCAACGTGATGGCGCGCGAAATCGCTGCTTGCGTCGGCGTCGCGCCGGCGATCACGACGAGCGGCGAACTGCGCTTCGGCGCGTGCGTGCTCAATCCGCCGGAAGGCTATGCACTCGCCGATCTTGCCCAGGGCAAGCGCTTCGTGTCCGACCTGCTCGCGGGTGCGTCGACGCGCATCGACGGCGCGGCGCCGTGGCTCGACGATGTCGCGCTGCCGCGCGACGCCGCCGCGGCGCATGCGATCCGCGTGACGCCCGAAGCCTGGCGCGGCACGCATGACGAGCTCGTGATTCATCCGCGCAGCGTGGTGGTGGGCGTCGATGCGCACGCTGTCCTCGCGGATGGCGCGCTCGCGGCACGCATCGCGGCGTCGCTCGATGCGCAGGGGCTCGCCCGGCTGGCGCTCGCGGCCATCGTGGCGCCCGCAGCGGCGATCGGCGATGCCGCGCTGGAGGATGCGGCGCACACGCTCGACGTGCCGCTTCGTTTCGTCGATACAGACGGCGACGGCAGTGTACCGGCCGACGCGGCCGCGCTGCTCGGCCGCGCGTTGCGTGTCGTGCACACGCTGCGGGCCACGACGAACGGCATCGCATGCGCGGTCGCGGCGCATCCGGTCGATCCCGCCACGCTCGGCCGTGCGCGCGGCCGCCTGACGGTGCTCGGGC
>NZ_QOBB01000351.1:0-4977 GCF_024704855.1 Burkholderia sp. HAN2018
GCTGGGCCGCCGCCAGCGCGCGCGATCTCGGCGCACGCACCGGCGCGCTGGCGGTCGCCGGCGACAGCGCTGGCGGCAATCTTGCGGCAGTCGCCGCGCTGCAGTTGCGCGGCTCGGGCATCGCGATCGCGCACCAGCTGCTGCTGTATCCGGTCGTCGATTGCGCGACCGAGCATCCGTCGTACGAATCGCTCGGCAACGGCTATTTCCTGACGGCAGACATGATGCGCTGGTTCAAGCGCCACTATTTCGACGACGGCGCCGATCGCGCATCGCCGCTTGCAAGCCCGCTCGCCGCGCCGGACGTCGCGGGCGCGGCGCCGGCGACGATCGTCAGCGCCGAATTCGATCCGCTGCGCGACGAGGCCGAAGCGTATGCGCTGCGTCTCGCACAGGCCGGCACGCCGGTGACCGTCGTGCGCTGGCCGGGCCAGCTTCACGGTTTCGCCAGCATGCTCGGCGCGATCGATGCGGCCGACCGCGTGCTGACCTTCGGCGCTGACGCGCTGCGCCGCGCGTTCGACGCGACGGAGGCGCCATGAGCATCGCCGGCACGCGGGAGATCGTCGACGAGCTGCGTGCGGGCCGGATGGTCCTGCTCGTCGATGAAGAGGATCGCGAGAACGAAGGCGATCTCGTGATCGCGGCCGATCACGTGACGCCGGAAGCGATCAATTTCATGGCGCGCTTCGGGCGCGGGCTGATCTGCCTGACGCTGACCGCCGAGCGCTGCGAGCAGTTGCGCCTGCCGCCGATGGCCGATCACAACGGTACGCCGTTCGGCACCGCGTTCACCGTCAGCATCGAGGCGGCCGAAGGCGTGACGACCGGCATTTCGGCGGCCGATCGCGCGCATACGATTCGCGCGGCGGTGCGGGCGGGCGCCCGCCCCGACGACCTCGTCCAGCCGGGCCACGTGTTCCCGATCGCCGCGTGCCCGGGCGGCGTGCTCGTGCGCGCGGGACACACCGAGGCCGGCTGCGATCTCGCGGCGCTCGCGGGGCTCACGCCCGCATCGGTGATCTGCGAGGTGATGAACGACGACGGCACGATGGCGCGGCTGCCCGAGCTGAAGGCGTTCGCCGCGCATCACGGGCTGAAGATCGGCACGATTGCCGACCTGATCCATTACCGGCGCGAACACGAATCGCTCGTCGAACGCGTCGGCGAGCGGCCGCTGCATACGCCGTGGGGGCAATTCCGTGCGATCGAGTATCGCGACACCGTGCACGGCGCGCCGCATCTCGCGCTCGTGCGCGGCGAGCCCGATCCGTCGACGCCGGTGCTGACGCGCGTGCACGAATGCCATTCGCTGCTCGACCTGCTCGATGCGGAGCCGTCCGCGCATTCGTGGCCGCTGCATGCCGCGCTGCAACGGATCGACGCGGCCGGCTGCGGGGTCGCGGTGCTGCTCGACTGCGACATGCGCCGCGACGCGATGCGGATGCCGGCCGGCCATGCGCGCCGTGACGGACGCGTGACGGGAATCGGCTCGCAGATCCTGCGCGAGCTCGGCGTGCGGCGGCTGAACGTGCTATCGAGCCCGTTCCGGTTGCCCGCGCTGTCGGGACACGACCTGGAGATCATGGCGTTCATTCCGCTCGGCGACGACGATCCGGAAAGCGCGCGAAGTGCGCATGCGAACCCGCTGCGGGCGGCGTGACGCGTTGCCGCGGAATGGTCGGCGGGTTGCCCGCTTGACAGGCTATCGTTTGTTTTCGTTGAATACAGTCTTTGGTTTGTATTTTGACAATACATGCTGTAGATTGTATTTTCCGATTACAAACGATCGCCTGTCATTCCGCGGAGCGCCCGATGGCCTTTCCTGTCCAGACCCTGACCCAGCTGCGTCCGATACTCGTCGGCTTCCGGAAATCCGCGGGGCTCACGCAGGCGCAATTGGCCGCCCGCCTGGGCGTCACGCAGCAATCCTACGCGCAGCTCGAAGCCAACCCGTCGACGGTCAGCATCGAGCGGCTCTTCAAGGTGCTGAACACGCTCGGCGTGCGCATGACGCTCGCGCTGGGCACGCAGGACGCTTCGGCGGCATCGGCCGATCCTGCGCCCGATGCCGCGCCGGCGGTCCGCCAACCCGCCGCGAGCAAACGCAAGCCGGATGCGGCGCGCGGCACCACGGCCGCCAAAAATCCAGCCCGGCCCGCGACCGGCGCCGCGCGCAAGCGGCCCGCGACGGCAACACCCGGCAAGCCACGGGTTTCGAAGCGGGAGGACTGGTGACGATGGCCACGCGTGCCCGTCACGACCGGCTCGACCTGTGGATGAACGGCATTCCGGTGGGCTACTGGGAAGTCCGGCGCGGCGTCGAGCGTCTCGTCTACCTGCCGGCCTGGCTCGACGATCCACAGGGGCGGCCGCTGTCGCTGTCGCTGCCCTTCACGCCCGGCAACCAGCCGCACCAGGGCGCGATCGTCGCCGATTATTTCGACAACCTGCTGCCGGACAGCGAGCCGATCCGCCGCCGCATCGCGCAGCGTTACCGGCTCCGGTCGACGGCGCCGTTCGAATTGCTCGCGTCGATCGGCCGCGATTGCGTCGGCGCGATCCAGATGCTGCCGCCCGGCGAAACGCCCATCGATCTCGAGACGATCGACGGCGTGACGCTCGACGATACGGCCGTCGCCGAGGTGCTGCGCCACGCGACCGCCGCGCCGCTGCCCGGCCATGCGGAGCCGGAAGGCGACCTGCGCCTGTCGATTGCCGGCGCGCAGGAAAAGACGGCATTGCTGCGCCAGGGAAACCGCTGGCTGCGGCCGTCGGGCAGCACGCCGACGACGCACATCTTCAAGCTGCCGCTCGGGCGTGTCGGGAACATGCAGGCCGACATGCGGACGTCCGTCGAAAACGAATGGCTGTGCGCGAAGCTCGTCGCCGCGTACGGCTTGCCGGTCGCGGCGTGCGACATCGGCCGGTTCGACGACCAGAAGGCGTTGATCGTCGAGCGCTTCGACCGGCGTGCTTCGCGCGACCGCACGTGGATCCTGCGGTTGCCGCAGGAGGACATGTGCCAGGCGACCGGCACGCCGTCGGGCGCGAAATACGAATCCGACGGCGGCCCGGGCATCGACACGATCATGGGCATCCTCGCCAATTCGGCCGACGCCGCGCCCGACCGGATGAATTTCTTCGTCGCGCAGCTCGTGTTCTGGGTGCTGGCGGCGATCGACGGGCATGCGAAGAACTTCAGCATCGCGCACCTGCCCGGCAACACGTACCGCAGCACGCCGCTGTACGACGTGCTGTCCGCGCATCCGATCATCGGCACGCGCCGCAACCAGCTTCCGCCGCGCCGCGCGCGGCTCGCGATGGCCGTGTGCGGGAAGAACCGGCACTACGTGATCGGCGAGATCCAGCCGCGCCACTGGGTCGCGCAGGGCCGGCGCGTCGGCCTGACCGAAGACGACGTGCACGCCGCGATGGCGGCCGTCGTCGCTCGCACGGAACCCGCGATCGCGGAAGCCGCGGCGCAGATCCCGGCGGAATTTCCGGCGGACGTGGCGGATGCGATCTTCGACGGGATGCGGCGGCAGGTCCGCAAGCTCCGGGCAGGCGATCTCGCGTGACGGATCGACGGCGGGCGGTCGGGATCGGGGCGGGCTTTGGCGTCCGGTGGCAGGCTTCGATGTACTGAACCGGGCGCCCGCCCGGAACGGGTTGTGCCGGGCTCGTCCACCCGGACGATGCGCGCCTGCGCCACCGCCGCACAATGGTCGCCGTGCCCAATCCCGCCCCCCGCCCCCTCATGGAATCCGCCGACCTCACGACCGCGTTCAGCCCGCTGCAGATCGGCCCGCTGACGCTGCGCAACCGCCTGATCAAGTCAGCCACCAACGAGGGCATGACGCCGAACGGTGTGCCGTCGCGCGCGCTCGTCCGTTTTCACGAACGCATCGCCGAAGGCGGCGCCGCGCTGACGACCGTCGCGTATTGCGCGATCAGCGACGACGGACGCACGTTCGTCGACCAGGCACGGCTCGACGTGCCGACGGTCCGCCAGTTCCGCGCGCTGACCGACGCCGTCCATCGCCACGGCGCCGCCGCCTCCGCGCAGATCACGCACGGCGGCTGCTTCACGTTCCTGCCGTCGCTGTCGACCCGACGGCCGTTGAGCGCATCGGGCGGTTTCAACAAGGTCGGCGTGATGAGCGGCCGCTTTCTGAAGCAGGCGATGACGCGCGACCAGATGTCCGCGGTCGCCGACGAATTCGCGCAGGCCGCACGCCATGCGCGCGACGCCGGCTTCGATGCGGTCGAGATCCACATGGGGCACGGCTATCTGCTCAGCCAGTTCCTGTCGCCGCTGTACAACCGCCGCCGCGATGCGTACGGCGGCGACGCGGCACGGCGCGCTGCTTTCCCGGCCGAGGTGCTGCGCCGCGTGCTCGACGCGGTGGGCCGCGATCTCGCCGTCGTCTGCAAGATCGGCGTGACCGAAGGCGCGCGCGGCGGCGGAACCGCCGACGACGCATGCGAGATCGCGCGGCGGCTCGAAGCCGAAGGCGCGCACCTGCTCGTGCTCAGCGGCGGGATGAACGTCGAATCGGTGTGGCAGCTGTTCGGCAGCCCGTTGCCCGGCGACGCGCGCGCGAACGCCGACAACGCGATCGTGCGTGCGGCGATGGCGCTGCAGAAACTCACCGAGCCGAAGATGGGCGCGTTTCGCGAGATGTATTTCCTCGAGCACTCGAGGAAGGTGCGTGCGTCCGTCCGGATGCCGCTCGCTTACCTCGGCGGCGTGCGTTCGCGCGGGAACGTCGAGCTGGCGATGCGCGAAGGGTTCGATGCGGTCGCGCTCGCCCGCGCGCTCGTGTTCGAGCCGGATTTCGTCAACGGACTGCGCGACGGCCGGCTCGCGCAGTCGGGCTGCACGTCGTGCAACCGTTGTGTCGTGTCGATGTACACGCCGGGCGGCACCGCGTGCGTCCTGCACGAGCCGAACGACCCCGCGCCGAACCGGGT
>NZ_QOBB01000352.1:0-4882 GCF_024704855.1 Burkholderia sp. HAN2018
GGCCAGCGGCGCGACGCCGGCCTCGCCGCCGAGCAGCAGCGCGCCGTGGCCCATGTCGAGCACGGCCGCGAGGCTCTGCACGCCGCCGAGCTTGCGCACGTCGAAGGTCAGCCCGCCGTCGCGCGATGCGACGATCGCGCCGCCCTGCCCCACCAGCACGAGTTCGCCGCCGGTGAGCTGGGTCGCGCCGAAGTACGACACCGGCACGTGGCTGTCCACATGCGTCCAGGTCGCGCCGCGATCGGTGCTGCGCACCACGTTGCCGCGCATCCCGTATGCGACCCAGTCGCCGTTCGCGAGCATCAGCGCGCCGAACAGCGAACCGGCGTACGGCGACGGCAGCTTGTCCCACGTCGCGCCGTTGTCGGTCGAGCGCAGCAGGGTGCCGCTCTCGCCCGCGACCAGCAGGTTGCCGTGGCCGTCGCCGACGATCGCGTTGAGGTGACGGTCGCCGGCCGGCGTCTTCAGCGGCTGCCACGTGAGGCCCGCGTCGTCCGAACGCAGCAGCTGGCCGAAGCTGCCGGCCGCGAACAGCGGGCCGCCCGCCGCGCCCCACACGGACAGCAGCGGATCGGAATGCTCATGGTCGATGTGCACTTCACGCCAGTGCATGCCAGCGTCGTCGCTTCGGACGATCCGGCCGTCGTGGCCGACCGCGATCCCGAGCGTCGGCGTGATGAAACGCACCTGCGTGAGCGTCGATGCCTGGTCGGGCGTGACAGACGCCGGCCGCCAGCGGGCGCCCGAATCGTCGCTCAGCAGGATCACGCCGCGTTCGCCGACCGCGACGATGCGCGCGCCGGCTCGGGCGAGCCCGTTGATCTGCAGCCGGTCCGCATGGATCGCGGTGACCGGGAACGCCGGCAGCGGGCGCGGGGAAAACGCGAACAGCGCGGCGCCGAGCACGAGCGCCGACATCGCGAGTCCGGGCAAGGTTCGTTTCATGGCTTGTCTCCTGTTTCTGCGTTCGACGGCCGTTGGCGCGTGCGCGCCGACGACCGTCGCCTGCAAGTCTCCGGGCCGCCGGTCATGGCCGCGGCCTCGAATCGTCGTTCGTGAATGGTTCGCCGGGTGTGCGGCGCGGCCCATCCGCGTGCCGCTACGTCCGCGACGTGCCCTATGCGCCGACCTCGAACAGCGCGGCGGCCCCCATCCCGCCGCCGATGCACATCGTCACGACCGCGTGCCGTACGCCGCGCCGCGCGCCTTCGAGCAGTGCGTGCATCGTCATCCGCGTACCCGACATCCCGAACGGATGGCCGAGCGCGATCGCACCGCCGTCGACGTTCAGCCGGGCGTCGGGAATGCCGAGCGTGTCGCGGCAGTACAGCGCCTGGCACGCGAACGCCTCGTTCAGCTCCCACAGCCCGATGTCGCCGACGGTCATCCCGAAGCGCGCGAGCAGCTTCGGAATCGCGAACACCGGGCCGATGCCCATCTCGTCGGGTTCGCAGCCGGCCACCGCGAGGCCGCGGAACGCGCCGAGCGGCGTCAGCCCGCGGCGTAGCGCCTCGCTGCGCGACATCACGACCACGGCCGCCGCGCCGTCCGACAGTTGCGACGCATTGCCGGCCGTCACGAACTCGCCCTGCTCGACGACCTTGCCGCCGCTCCACGACGGCTTCAGCCCCGCGAGCCGTTCGGCCGTCGTGTCGGCACGCACGCCTTCGTCGCGCGCCGCACGCAGATCCTCGTGGCCGGCCGGGTTGCCTTCCTTGTCGAACAGCGCGCGCCGCACGTCGAGCGGCGCGATTTCCGCATCGAAGCGGCCGGCCGCCTGGGCGTCGGCCGTGCGCTGGTGGCTCTGCAGCGCGAATTCGTCCTGCGCCGCACGCGAGATCCCGTAGCGGCGCGACACGATCTCGGCCGTTTCCATCATCGCCATGTAGGCGGCCGGCTGGTGGTCGAGCACGGCCTGCGAACGCGCGCGATACGCATTCTTGTGCTTGTTCTGCGTGAGCGAGATCGACTCGACGCCGCCCGCGACCACGATCCGCGCATCGCCCGCGCCGATGCTGCGCGCGGCGCTCGCGATCGACATCAGGCCCGACGAGCACATGCGGTCGATCGCCATGCCGGGCACCGATGCCGGCAGCCCGGCCGCCGCCGCCGACAGGCGGCCGATGTTGTAGCCCTGCGTGCCCTGCTGCGCGGCGCAGCCGATCAGCACGTCGTCGACGTCGGCCGGCGCGACGCCCGCGCGTTCGAGCGCGGTGCGCACCACGTGGCCGCCCAGCGCGGGTGCCTCGGTGTCGTTGAACATGCCGCGAAACGCCTTGCCGATCGGCGTGCGTGCGACGGAAACGATGACTGCGTCTTCCATGGGCTGGCTCTCTGAATCTAGAAGTAGTAACGGCTGATCGTGTCGGCCACGCAGCCGGGTTTCGCTTCACCTTCGATCTCGACGGTCACGCGAATCCATGCCTGCACGCCGCCGTCGAGCGGCTCGACGCGCAGCAGCTCGCCGACACCGCGCACGCGCGCGCCAACCTTCACCGGCGCGGGGAAACGGATCCTGTCGCAGCCGTAGTTGACGCCGAGCCGCGCGCCGTCGATACGCACGATCTGCGGCAGGAAATGATTGACGAGCGACAGCGTCAGGTAGCCGTGCGCGATGCACGCGCCGAACGGGCCGTCTTTCGCGCGCACCGGGTCGACGTGCACCCACTGGTGATCGCCCGTCGCGTCGGCGAAGCCGTCGATGCGGATCTGGTCGATCGCGAGCCACGCGCTCGCGCCGAGCGTGTCGCCGACGGCCGCCGCGAGTTCGCCGGGATGCGCGAACACGCGGGGCGTCGCGCGCACGGGGTCGAGGGTCGCGCTCATCATGCGTGCTGGCTGCTGACCGACAGCACTTCGCCCGTCATGTACGACGCGTAATCGCTTGCAAGGAACACCATCACGTTCGCGACCTCCCAGACTTCGGCGGCGCGCCCGAAGGCTTCGCGCGACGCCAGTTGATTCAGCAGGTCGGCCGGGGCCGACTTCTTCAGAAAATCGTGCATCGCGATGCTCGGCGCGACCGCGTTGATGCGCACGCCGTAGGGCGACGCCTCGAGCGCCGCGCAGCGCGTAAGCGCCATCACGCCCGCCTTCGCCGCCGCGTAGTGCGCCTGTTCCGCCTGCGCGCGCCAGCCGAGCACCGATGCGTTGTTGACGATCGCGCCGCGGCCGCGGGCCTGCATGTGCGGCAGCATCGCGCGCGTCATCCGGAACGTCCCGGTGAGGCTAATGTCGATCACGCGCGACCATTCGGCATCGTCCATATCGACGATGCGGGTCGACCCGCCGAGCCCCGCGTTGTTGATCAGCACGTCGACGCCGTCGAGCTTGTCCTGCGCGTCGGCAACGAGTGCCTGCACGTCGGCCTCCACCGCGACGTTGCACAGGCGGCCGTAGACCTGTTGGAGCCCCGTTTCGGCGCGCAGCGTTTCGACGGCCTGTTCGAGGCGCTTTTCGTGGATGTCGGAGATGAACAGCGCGCGGCAGCCTTCCTCCGCGCAGCGGCGCGCGGCCGCGAAGCCGATGCCGGCGCCGGCGGCGGCCGTGATCAGCACCGATTTGCCGGCGAGCAGCCGGTGGCCCGGCACGTAGGCCGGCGCTTTCTGGATCTGGGGTTCGGTCATGCGGTGCCTCGTGGTTCCCTGGGCATGCCGAGCCCGCGCTCGGCCATGATGTTGAGCTGGATTTCGTTGGTACCCGCGTAGATCGTGTCCGCACGGGAGAACAGGAATACGCGCTGCAGATGGGTGAGCTTTTCGTCGGCCGGATCGATCACGTTCGCGCGGGGCCCGAGCGCATCCATCGCGAGCTGGCCGAGGTCGCGGTGCCAGTTCGACCAGAAATACTTGTAGATCAGTGCCTCGCGGCGCAGCGGCGCGATGGCACCGCCATCGGCGTCGTCGGCGCCGGACAGCATGCGCAGCGCGTTGTAGCGCATCACGCGCAGCCCGGCCCATGCGCGGCCGATCCGCTGCCGCAGCACCGGGTCGCGGTCCGCGCCCGATTCGCGCGCGGCGTCGATCACCCATTCGAGTTCGCGGACGAACTGCATCTGCTGGCCGAGCGTCGACATCCCGCGTTCGAAACCGAGCAGCGTCATCGCAATCCGCCAGCCGTCGCCGGGCGCGCCGACGAGGTCGCGTGCTTCCGCGCGCGCGCCGTCGAAGAACACTTCGTTGAATTCCTCGCCGCCGTTGAGCTGCCTGATCGGCCGGATCTCGATGCCCGGCTGGTCGAGCGGCATCAGCAGGAACGACAGCCCCTTGTTGCCCTTCGACGCGGGATCGGTGCGCGAGAGCACGAAGATCCAGTCGGAATCGTGTGCAAGCGACGTCCAGACCTTCTGGCCGTGGACGCGCCACGTACCGTCCGCATCCTGTTCGGCACGCGTGCGCACGTTGGCCAGGTCGGAACCCGCGCCCGGCTCGGAGTAGCCCTGGCACCAGAACTGCGTGCCGGCGAGAATGCCGGGCAGGAAGCGCGCGCGCTGGTCGTCGGTGCCGCATGCGACGAGCGTCGGCCCGAGCAGCCCTTCGCCGATGTGGCCCATCCTTCCCGGGCCTCCGGCGCGCGCGTATTCCTCGTGGAAGATCACCTGTTCGGCCACCGAGAAGCCGCGCCCGCCGGCGGCGGTCGGCCAGCCGAGGCCGGTCCAGCCGCCCCGCGCCAGTTCCCGCTCCCATGCCTTGCGCAGATCGGGAAACGCTTCCTCGTCGCCGGGGCCGCCGCGATATTTCAGGCACGCGAATTCGCCGGTCAGGTGCGATTGCACCCAGTCGGCCACTTCGTGCCGCAATTGCTGTTCGCGCGTTTCGCTGTTCATTGAAGGGCTCCTGCGCGCGCGGCGGACGGGCGGGCGGGCGCCGCAACCGCGGCGGCG
>NZ_QOBB01000353.1:0-4885 GCF_024704855.1 Burkholderia sp. HAN2018
CCGATACGATCAGCACATCGCCGTCGGCCGGCGCGTCGGGCACCGCGACGCAAAGCCGCCACGGCGCGGCGGCGTCCGGCCAGTCGCCCAGCCGGGCGCGAATCCGTTCGGCCGCTTCGGCCAGTTCGTCGGCCGGCGGCCAGAATGCATCGGCGAAACGCACGCTCATGCGCCGCCCCCGTCCTGGTGCCAGAACGGCATCCCGACGACCGGCGTGCTGGCGTGCGCGGTCTCGCGCGCATCCATCGGCCCGGCGAGATACGCGGCACGGCCGGCCTCGACGCCCTGCGCGAACGCACGCGCCATGATCTCCGGGTGCGTGGCCTGCGACACGGCCGTGTTCAGCAACACGCCGTCGAAGCCCCATTCCATCACCTGGCACGCGTGCGACGGCACGCCGAGCCCGGCGTCGACGATCAGCGGCACGTCCGGCAGGCGTTCGCGCAGCACGCGCAGCCCGTACGGGTTCACGACGCCCTTGCCGGTGCCGATCGGCGCGCCCCACGGCATCAGCGCCTCGCAGCCGGCGTCGAGCAGGCGCCGGCCGATCACGAGATCCTCGGTGCAGTACGGCAGTACCTTGAAACCGTCCTTGACCAGTTGCGCGGCCGCCTCGATCAGGCCGACCGGATCGGGCTGCAGCGTGTAGTCGTCGCCGATCAGTTCGAGCTTGATCCAGTCGGTGCCGAAGACCTCGCGCGCCATGTGCGCGGTCGTCACGGCTTCCGCGACGGTCTGGCAGCCGGCCGTGTTCGGCAAGAGCGGCACCGCGTGACGCTTGAGCAGGTCGAAGAAGCCGGCTTCGGCCGTGCCGCCCGTCATCTGGCGGCGCAGCGCGACCGTCACCATCCCGGGGCGCGACGCGGCGATCGAATCGGACAGCGACTGCAGCGACGGATAGCGCGACGTGCCGATCAGCACGCGGCTTGCGAAGGTTTCGCCGTACAGCGTCAGCGCGTCGGCGGAGGTGAGGGACGTCATGTCGTTTTCCTGAAAGAGCGGGGACGAACCGGCGGCGCTCAGCCGCCCGCGACCGGGTGCACGACGTCGAGCTTGTCGCCCGCCGCGAGTGCGCGCGCCGCGTGCTGCGTGCGCGCGACGAAGTTGCCGTTCAGCGCGACCGCGTATGGCGGACGCGCACCGTACGCGGCGAGCGCGTCGGCCACCGTTGCGCCGTCGGGCAACGTCAGGTTCTGTTGGTTGATCTGGATGTCCATGAGGCTTCGTCGAATTCGGTCGGCGGTGCGCGTCAGGCCGGCTGGCGCGCGTCGTTGCGGTGATGAAGGAGCGTCGGCCAGCGCTCGGCGCCGCGCCACGCGGCGAACGCGTCGGGATCGCCGAACGCGCCGCCGAGCGCGGCTTCGGCAAGCGCGACGGCCGCGTGCGCGACTTCCGGCGCGATCATGAAGCCGTGCCGGTACAGGCCGTTGACGGCGAGCGTCGACGCACCATCCCAGATCACCGCCGGGCGATGATCGGGCAGCGTCGGCCGGCACTGCGCATTGAGTTCGAGAATGCGCGCCTCGCCGAACGCCGGATGCACGGAGAACGCCGCGCTCAGCAGTTCGAGCGCGGAGCGCACGCTGACGGGCGACATGTCCTCGCCCTCCACCTCGGTCGCGCCGATCACGTAGAGATCGTCCTGCTTCGGTGCGATATAGAGCGGGTAGCGCGGATGCAGCAGCCGCACGGGCCGGGTGAGCCCGATGCCGGGGGCGTGCACGCGCGCGACTTCGCCGCGGATGCCGCGCAACGCGGGCAGCGCGGGTTTCGCGCCGAGGCCGCGGCAATCGATCGTGAAATGCGCGGCGGGCAGGTTCGCATCGTCGATCGTGACGTGCCAGTGCAGGTCGACGCCGCGCTCGGCGAGGCCGGCCGCGAGCGCGCGCAGCGCCTGGCGATTGTCGAGCTGGCCTTCGTTCGGCAGCAGCAGGCCGCGCGCGAAACGGCCCGCGAGCACCGGCTCGGCCGCGTCGACCTGCGCGCCGGCGAGGGTCACGAAACCGCTGTCGAACAGGCCGGCCGGCGCGTTCGCGCGCACGCGCCGCTCGAACAGCGGCGCCTCCGCGCGGTCCGCGTGATGCCAGACGACGAGCGTGCCGTGATGCTGGAAGAAAACGGGTTCGGGCAGTTCCGCGAGCCACTGCGGCCAGCGCGCGAGCGACGCGGCGCCGAGCTCGGTGATCAGCAGCTCCGCGCTCGCCGCTTCCGCGAGCGGTGCGAGCATGGCGGCCGCGATCCACGCGGCCGACTGCTCGCCGTCCGGGCCGCCGCGCTCGTAAAGCGCGACGCGATGGCCGTCGCCTGCGAGCCGCCATGCGATCAGACGGCCGACGAGGCCGCCGCCGAGCACCGCGAAATCGGGGCGGGTGTCCCGGACGTTCATCGCGCCCCCTCCGCACGGGCGCGCTCGACGAACGTCGACGCGCACGCGCCGCCGCATGCGAACGCACGCGACATCGGGCCGGGAACCATGCAAAAGACTGAAGATTGTGCGGTCATCATTCCTTCCGTAACGCGCAATGCGCGTACCCAAAAGGACGAAACCGGCAGCAAAGGCCGGCCGGGCGGGACTCGGGCGCTGACCATGTGGGATGGCAGCCAGCGCGACCCGGCGGGATCAGAAACTTCCCTCGCCGGTATTACCCGGATCGGGTGCGAAGGGTCTTTCTCAGCCTCATTGCGCTGCCCGGAACATCCGCCGGCCGCGCTACAAAGCACCCCTGTTTCGTCGTCGGCCATTAGACCATAAAAGCGGAAAGCGCCGCAAACTGTCCCCCTTGCGGCAAATTCGCCGTCGTGCCGCGCCGCTCTGGCACAATGCCCGCAGGCCGGCCGCGCGAGCGGCCGGTTGCCGCGTCACCGCCGGCCTTAAGTGCCGTTTAAGACACGCGGGCGACCATCCGGACGCCCGCCGTCAGTCGGCGCCGCGTCCCGGCATGCCGTATCGCGGCGCGCGCCCGGCTTCGCCCGGCCCGCGCGCCGGCTACTCATCAGGAAGCACATGACCCAATCGATCGATCCCGTCCGCTCCGCCTCCGACGCGCCGCAGGACGAGCGCCCGGTATCCGCATGGAGCCTCATCAAGCCCTACTGGGTATCGTCCGAATGGAAAATCGCATGGGGCCTGCTGGTCGCGATCATCGCGATCAACCTCTGCGTGGTCTGGATCAACGTCCGGCTCAACAAGTGGAACGCGGAGTTCTACAACGCGCTGCAGTCGAAGGACGTCCACGACTTCCCGAACCTGCTGATGCAGTTCTCCGCGCTCGCGTTCGCCTTCATCATCCTCGCCGTGTACGGCCGCTACCTGCGGCAGATGCTCGGCTTCCGCTGGCGCCAGTGGCTCACTGACCGCTTTCTCGGCCAGTGGCTCGGCGATCGCGCGTTCTACCGGATCGAACGTGACCGTCTCGCCGACAACCCCGACCAGCGGATCACCGACGACCTTCAGTCGTTCTCGACGACCACGCTCGCACTGTCGCTCGACCTGCTGTCGACGGTCGTCACGCTCGTGTCGTTCATCACGATCCTGTGGTCGCTCGCCGGCGCGCTGACGTTCTCGCTCGGCGCGACGCCGATCACGATCCCCGGCTACATGGTGTGGGCGGCGGCGCTGTACGCGGTGGTCGGCTCGCTGATCATCCAGAAGGTCGGCCACCCGCTCGTGTCGATCAACTACCAGCAGCAGCGCGTCGAGGCCGACTTCCGCTTCGGGCTGATCCGCGTGCGCGAGAACGCCGAGCAGATCGCGTTCTACGACGGCGAGAAGACCGAGACCGGCAACGCGCAAAACCTCTTCATGCGCATCCGCGACAACTGGTGGCGCGTGATGAAGTACACGAAGCGGCTCACGTTCGTGCTGAGCTTCTACGGGCAGATCGCGATCATCTTCCCGCTCGTCGTCGCCGCGCCGCGCTATTTCGCGGGCGCGTTCTCGTTCGGCGTGCTGATGCAGATCTCGTCCGCGTTCGGCACCGTCAGCGATTCGTTCTCGTGGTTCATCAACAGTTACTCGACCCTCGTCGAATGGCGCGCCACCGTCAACCGTCTGCGCGAATTCAAGCGCGTGATGGGCACGTCGCACCTGAAGGAAAGCCTGTCGCCCGCGACCGAGCACGGCGGCATCAACCTGCATTACGTCGACGGCGCGAAGCTGTCGACGTCGTCGCTCAAGCTCGCGCTGCCGAACGGCAACGCGCTCGCGAACATCGGCAGCGTCACGATCGAGCCCGGCTCGCGCTGGCTCGTGATCGGCAAGTCGGGTTCCGGCAAGAGCACGTTCATGCGCGCGCTCGCGGGGCTCTGGCCGTTCGGCGACGGCGCGATCGATGCGCCGGTCGGCGCGCGGATGATGTTCGTGCCGCAAACGAGCTATCTGCCGATCGGCACGCTGAAGGCCGCGCTCACCTATCCGGCGACCGCCGACGCGTTCAGCGACGAAGCCTGCCGCGACGCGCTGCGCGCATGCCGCCTCGAGGATTATGCCGAGCGCCTCGACGAGACCGCGCACTGGACCCGCGTGCTGTCGCCGGGCGAACAGCAGCGCCTTGCCGGCGCGCGCGTGCTGCTGCACAAGCCCGACTTCCTGTTCCTCGACGAAGCGACGAGCGCGCTCGACGCCGACAACGAGGCGCGCCTGTACCACCTGTTCGCCGAACGGCTGCCGAAGGCCGCGATCGTCAGCATCGCGCACCGCGAGTCGCTGGCCGCGTTCCACGCCGGCACGATCAACGTCGAGCGCGTGAACGACAGCGACAAGGTCGCGGCGTGAAGCCACGCGCCGCGCACGTCGCCCGGATCGCGCTGATCACCGGCGCCGGTTCGGGGATCGGCGCGGCGCTCGCGCGGCGGCTCGCGGCGCCCGGCATCGCACTGGCGCTGC
>NZ_QOBB01000354.1:0-4802 GCF_024704855.1 Burkholderia sp. HAN2018
CGGCTGCGTCGCGGCCGGCCTCGCGGGCCCGCGCCGGGCCACCTGCGGCGCGCCGCGCGATTTCATGCTCGGCGTCACGCTGATGAACGGTCGCGGCGAAGTGCTGCGCTTCGGCGGCCAGGTCGTGAAGAACGTCGCCGGCTACGACGTGTCGCGGCTGATGGCCGGCGCGCTCGGCACGCTCGGGCTGATGCTCGACCTGTCGCTCAAGGTGCTGCCGATGCCCGTCGCCGAAGTCACGCTGAAGTTCGAGATGACCGCGACCGACGCGGTGCGCAAGCTCAACGAATGGGGCGGCCATCCGCTGCCCGTCAGCGCGAGCGGGTGGCGTAACGGCACGCTCGTCCTGCGCCTGTCGGGCGCCGAAGCGGCCGTGAAATCCGCGAAGACGCTGCTCGGCGGCGAAGTCGTCGACGCGGTCGAGGCCGAGCGCTTCTGGGCCGGCCTGCGCGAGCATACCGACCCGTTCTTCCACGGCATCCCGCCCGGCTATGCGCTGTGGCGTCTCGCGCTGCCGTCGATCACCGAACCGATGCACCTGCCCGGCACCCAGTTGATGGAATGGGGCGGCGCGCAGCGCTGGTGGATCACCGACGCCGATGCGCAGACCGTGCGGATGAGCGCCAAGCAGGCCGGCGGCCACGCGACGCTGTTCCGCGCGGGCGACGCGTACGACCGCAGCGCGGGCGTGTTCACGCCGCTCCCCGCCCCGATGATGAAAATCCACCGCGGGTTGAAAGCCGCGTTCGATCCCGCGCGCATCTTCAACCGCGGCCGGCTCTATCCGGATCTCTGAGATGCAGACGAACCTCGCCGATTTCATCCGCAATACGCCCGACGGCGACGAAGCCGACGCGATATTGCGCAAGTGCGTGCATTGCGGGTTCTGCACCGCGACCTGCCCGACCTACCAGTTGCTCGGCGACGAACTCGACGGCCCGCGCGGCCGCATCTACCTGATCAAGCAGATGGTCGAAGGCGCGCCCGTCACGCGCAGCACGCAGCAGCACCTCGACCGCTGCCTCACGTGCCGCAGTTGCGAGACGACCTGCCCGTCCGGCGTCCAGTACGGCCGGCTCGTCGAGATCGGCCGCAAGCACGTCGAGGCACAGGTTCAGCGCCCCGTGCAGCAGCGTCTCGTGCGCCGCGTGCTCGCGAGCCTCGTGCCGAACGCCGCGCTGTTCTCGCCGGTGATGCGGCTCGGACAGCACGTCCGTCCGCTGCTGCCGAAGCGGCTGCGCGACAAGGTGCCGCCGCGCACGCGGCTGCTCGAATGGCCGCACCTGACGCATACGCGAAAGATGCTGATGCTCGGCGGCTGCGTGCAGCCGTCGATGCTGCCGAACATCAATATCGCGACCGCGCGCGTGCTCGACGCGCTCGGCATCGAGACCGTCGTCGCGCCCGATGCCGGCTGCTGCGGCGCGATCCGCCTGCACCTGAACTATCACGACGAAGCGCTCGACGACGCGCGCCGCAACATCGACGCGTGGTGGCCCCATGTCGAACAGGGTGTCGAGGCGATCGTGATGAACGCGTCGGGCTGCGGCGCGACGGTGCTCGAATACGCGCACCTGCTGCGCGACGACCCGGCCTACGCCGAGAAGGCGCAGCGCATCGTGTCGCTGACGCGCGACATCTCCGACGTGCTGCTCGCGTTCGAGGCCGAGCTCGCGACGCTCGCGCGCCGCCGCGCGGTTCATACGGTCGCGTACCACCCGCCGTGCACGCTGCAGCACGGCCAGCAGTCGCGCGGCAAGGTCGAACGCCTGCTCGAGACCCTCGGCATCGACGTGCGGCTGCCGGCGGACAGCCATCTGTGCTGCGGCTCGGCCGGCACCTATTCGCTGACGCAGCCGTCGCTGTCGTACCGGTTGCGCAAGCAGAAGCTGCTGAAGCTGCAGGCGCTCGAGCCGCAGATGATCGTCTCCGGCAACGTCGGCTGCATCGCGCACCTGCAGAGCGGCACGCAGATTCCGGTGGCCCACTGGATCCAGCTCGTCGAGCACCTGCTGTATGGCTAGGGCCTGTTCATACGAATGACGGGCGGGCCCTGGGCCTCGCGCCCGGCGTCCGTATAATGGGCGGATCGATGCGCCGCGTGCCGCGGCGCATCCGCTACATGCCCGCTTCCGTGCCTGCTTTCGTGCCCGTCATGTCCGATCTCGCCGCCCGCCTCGAATCCGTTCATCGCCGCATCGCCGACGCCGCCCGCGCGGCCGGCCGCGATCCCGCCACCGTATCGCTGCTCGCCGTCTCGAAGACGTTTCCCGCCGCCGACGTGCGCGCCGCGCATGCGGCCGGGCAGCGCGCATTCGGCGAAAACTACGTGCAGGAATCGATCGACAAGATCGACGCGCTCGCCGACCTGCGCGCGAGCCTCGAATGGCATTTCATCGGGCCGCTGCAATCGAACAAGACGCGCCCGGTTGCCGAACGCTTCGACTGGGTCCATTCGGTCGACCGGCTGAAAATCGCGCAGCGCCTGTCGGAACAGCGCCCCGCGCACCTGCCGCCGCTCAACGTGTGCGTGCAGGTGAACATCAGCGGCGAGGCGTCGAAGAGCGGCGTCGCACCGGCCGACGTGGCCGAGGTCGCGCGCGCGGTCGCCGCGCTGCCGTCGCTGCGGCTGCGCGGCCTGATGGCGATTCCCGAACCGGCCGGCGACACCGACGCGCAACGCGTGCCGCATCGCGCGCTGCGCACGCTGTTCGACGCGTTGCGCGCCGACGGCCTGCCGCTCGACACGCTGTCGATGGGCATGTCCGCCGATCTCGACGCGGCCGTGCTCGAAGGCGCGACGATCGTGCGCGTCGGCACCGCGATCTTCGGCGCGCGCGATTACTCGCACTGAACGCCGCGCCCTTTCCGCCCTCCCGTTCACTCACTCGCTCAATCGAACACCATGAAAATCGCATTCATCGGCGGCGGCAACATGGCCGCGGCCCTGATCGGCGGCCTGATCAAGCGCGGCGTCGCCGCTGACGGCCTGTATGCCATCGACGTCAACGAAGAGGTGCGCGCACGCGCCGCGCAGCAATTCGGCATCCGCACCGGCGCGGCCGTCGACGCAACGCTCGCCGACTACGACGCGATCGTGCTCGCGGTGAAGCCGCAGGTGCTGAAGGACGTCGCGCAGGCGCTCGCGCCCCACCTGAAGACACAGCTCGTGATCAGCATCGCGGCCGGCATCCGCGGCAGCGATCTCGCGCGCTGGCTCGGCGACTACGCACGCGTCGTGCGCACGATGCCGAACACGCCCGCGCTCGTCGGCATGGGCGTGACGGGCCTCGCCGCACTGCCGGGCGTCGATGCGGCGGGCCGCGAACTCGCGTCGAACGTGCTCGGCGCGGTCGGCGAGATCGTGTGGTTCGACGACGAGTCGAAGCTCGATGCCGTCACGGCCATTTCGGGCAGCGGCCCCGCGTATGTGTTCTATTTCATCGAAGCGCTGCAGGAAGCCGCGCGCCAGCTCGGCATGAACGACGAACAGGGCCGCGCGCTCGCGGTCGCGACGTTCACGGGCGCCGCCCAACTCGCCGCGCAATCGGGCGAGCCGGCAAGCGTGCTGCGCGAGCGCGTGACGTCGAAGGGCGGCACGACGGCCGCTGCGCTCGCATCGTTCGACGCGCAGGGCGTGAAGGACGCGATCGTGCGCGGCGCGCTCGCGGCCGGAGCGCGTGCGAAGGAAATGGGCGACGAGCTCGGCCGCGCGTAAGCGCCGCGCCCGCCCCAGGGCCTCCCTTCCGGCACCGGCAACAAAAAAGCGGCCTCGGCCGCTTTTTTGTTGGCATCGCGCATCGCGCGCCGACGCGCGGCCGCTTCAGTTGCCCGCCGGCCCCGCCAGCAGGTAGTGCGCGGCGATCCCCGCGAACAGCACGCCGCCGAGCCAGTTGTTGTGCCGGAACGCGGCGAAGCACGGCATCCGCTCGCGGCCCTTGATCAGCGTGTAGTGATACAGCGCGCAGCCGACCGCCGCCGCCCAGCCGGCCCAGTACGCGAGGCCGAAGCCGAGCGTCACGCCGATCCACACGTAGATGCCGAGCGTCGCCGCATAGCACGCCATCACGGCCGCGACGTCGAAGCGGCCGAACGTCAGCGCCGACGTGCGGATCCCGATCTTGATGTCGTCGTCGCGATCGACCATCGCGTATTCGGTGTCGTACGCGACCGACCAGAAAATGTTCGCGACCAGCATCACCCACGCGATCGTCGGCACCGTGTCCTGCACGGCCGCGAACGCCATCGGAATGCCGAAGCCGAACGCGATCCCGAGATACGCCTGCGGAATCGCGAAGAAACGCTTCATGAACGGATACGAACCCGCGACGAACAGCGCGACGACGGACAGCTCCTTCGTCAGCGTGTTGAGCGGCAGGATCAGCAGGAACGAGATGAATGCGAGCCCGACGGCGATCGCAACGGCTTCCCACGCACGGATCTTGCCCGACGTCAGCGGCCGGTCGGCCGTGCGCTTCACGTGGCGGTCGAAATCGCGGTCGGCGTAGTCGTTCATCGCGCAGCCGGCCGAGCGCATCAGCAGCGTGCCGAGCGAGAAGATCACGAGCAGCGGCCAGCGCGGATGGCCGTCGGACGCGATCCACAGCGCGTTGAGCGTCGGCCACAGCAGCAGCAGGCTGCCGATCGGCTTGTCCATCCGGACGAGCCGCAGATACAGGGGAAAGCGGGCAAGCATGGCGAGGCACCGGGAGGATAACCCCGGCATTTTAGAGCCGAGCGGTGCTTCGCGTCATGTCGGGGCGGCCCGCGGCCGGCAGCCGCCCGGCGCGCCCGGGCCGCCC
>NZ_QOBB01000355.1:0-4802 GCF_024704855.1 Burkholderia sp. HAN2018
CGGCGAGGCGGCGTGCCGGTGGCCGGCATGCCCGTGCGCCCGCGCGCGGCCGCCGCGGCGGTTGCGCCATTGTATCGGCCCCGCGCTCGCGTGCCGCTCATGCGCGCGTCAGGTGCGCGTACAGCGCGTGCGCGATCGCGATGTCCTCGAGCCCGAGGCCGATCGAGCGGAAGAATGTGTGACGCGCGTACGACGGTGCCGGACAGGTGCCGCCGACGAGCGCGGGCAGGTCGCCGGCGATCCGTGCGGCTTCCCAGCCGTGCTCGGCCGTCGCGATCTGCATTTCGCCGGCGCTCGCGGGCGTCGTGTGCCGGTAGTCGCAGTACACGTCCATGTCGGGCAGCCAGGCGGGCGGGATCTCGTGCGCGCGCGCGACGTTCGTGCTGATCGACGTGACGAGCGCGGGGCGCGTGAGCATCCCGTCGCCGAGCACGGGCGTGCCCGACGACGTGCACAGCATCACGACGTCCGCGTCGCGCACGCAGGCTTCGACGCTCGCCGCGGCGCGTGCGCGCGGGTCGAGCTGCGCAAGCGCCGCCTGCTGCGCCGCATCGCCGGCGAGCGCGGGCGAGTACACGCGGATCGTCTCCCAGTCGCGCAATCCCGCGGTGTGCCGCAGGTGCGCGAGGCCGACCGCGCCCGCGCCGACGATCGCGAGATGGCGCGCGTTGCCCGGCGCGAGACAATCGACCGCGAGCGCGGTCGTGCCGGCCGTGCGCTCGACCGTCAGCAGGCCCGCGTCGCACCACATCAGCGGCTGGCCCGTGCGCATCGACATCAGCGCGGTCCACGCGGTGACGATGGGCTTGCCGCCTGTCACGACATACGGCGAAAGCTTCGCGCCGAACACCTGCGCGTCGGCGAGCGCGCCCAGATACGTGATGAAGTCGCCGGCCTGCTCGGGAAACAGCGTGAGCGTTTGCGGCGGCTGCACCGCGCGCGCCGCGTCGAGCGACGCGAACATGCTGCGCAGCGTGCCGAGCACGTCGAGCGACGGCAGGGCCGCGCGCACCGCGGCTTCGTCGACGGTCAGCGGCAGGGTCGGGGCGGTTTGCGTCATGAGGACATCTCCGGTCGGGGCCGGACTGGACTGTCTCGATCGACGTGTCCGGCAGTGTTCGTGATGGACGAAAAGTCTAATATAGACAAACGAAATCGGGAGAATTTTTCTTTTCGAGACTTTGCGTCATCGTGAAATTCGGGAAAAACATCGATAAATCAAGGGTGTTTTCGAGGTCGGGAGAATTTCCGATGCCGCGTATCGGGGCACGATTCTCGTATCCCCTATAGTCTATCGTAGACTTTGAGTCTATATTTCGCGTGCAGGACACGACCCGCCGCCGTGTGGCGACCGCCTGCTTCGAATGCCGATCCGGCGCCCGGCCGCGGCTGTCGTGTACCGATCTTCATCGCCTCAATCCAGAACGGAAGGACCGTCATGAACTGGAAGCTCTCCCTCTGCGCCGCTGCGGCGCTCGCCTGCGCGGCCGTCACGGCCCACGCGGAACAGACCACGTTGCGCTTCGGGATCGAAGCCGCCTATCCGCCGTTCGAGAGCAAGACGCCGGCCGGTCAGCTGCAGGGTTTCGACGTCGACATCGGCAACGCGGTGTGCGCGAAGCTGAACATGAAATGCGTGTGGGTCGAGAATTCGTTCGACGGCCTGATTCCGGCGCTGCAGGCGCGCAAGTTCGATGCGATCAATTCGGCGATGAACATCACCGCGAAGCGCAAGCAGAGCATCGACTTCACGCCGGCGATCTACGTGGTGCCGATCGTGATGGTCGCGAAGCACGGCTCGCCGCTGCGGCCCGACGTCGCGAGCCTGCGCGGCAAGCACGTCGGCGTGCTGCAGGGCTCGTCGCAGGAGGATTTCCTGAAGGCGCACTGGGCCAACGCGGGCGTGGCCGTCGTGTCGTACCAGGATCAGGACCAGATCTACGCCGATCTTGTCGCGGGTCGTCTCGACGCGGCCGTGCAGGAAGCGCAGACCGCGCAGGACGGTTTCCTCGACAAGCCGGCCGGCCGCGACTACCAGATCGTCGGCGAGCCGCTGAAGGATCCGGCAACGCTCGGCGAAGGCACGGGCTTCGGGATGCGCAAGAACGACAAGGCGCTGCAGGCGAAGATCGTCGGCGCGCTCGACGCGCTGAAGAAGGACGGCACGCTCGGCGCGCTGTCGCAGAAGTACTTCAAGCGCGACATCGTCGCGAAGTAATGACCGCCGCGCGCCGGCCGCCGGGCCGGTGCGTGCCGCATCGAATCTCGACGCAGTACGGGGAACCATGGATTTCGACGTCATCGTTCTGGGGGCCGGCATCGTCGGCGTGTCGTCGGCGCTGCATCTGCAGGATCGCGGGTTGCGCGTCGCGCTCGTCGACCGGCGTGCGCCCGGCGAGGAAACGAGCCACGGCAATGCGGGGCTGATCGAACGCTCGTCGGTCGTGCCGTACGCGTTTCCGCGCCGGCTCGGTACTTTGCTGCGCTATGCGCGCAACCGCTCGGTCGATCTCTACTGGGACTACCGCGCGCTGCCCGCGTATGCGGGCTGGCTCGCGCGCTTCTGGCGCGAATCGTCGCCGCAGCGGCTCGCGGCCGCCGCGCGCGACCTGCTGCCGCTCGTCGCGGCGAGCGTCGTCGAGCACGACGCGCTGCTCGCGCGTACCGATGCGCAGCCGCTCGTGCACGACGGCGGGTGGATCGAAGCGTTCCGTTCGCCCGCGCTGTTCGATGCGGAAACGCGCGTGCAGCAGCGCGTGGCCGACGCGCACGGGCTGCGGATGACGGTGCTCGACGCACGTGCGTTGCGCGCGACGGAGCCCAGCGTCAGCGACGCGTTCTGCGGCGCATTCCACTGGCAGGACCCGAAGACCGTGTCGAGCCCGGGCGGGCTGACCAAGGCCTACGCCCGGTTGTTCGAGCGCGACGGCGGCACGTTCGTGCTCGGCGATGCCAAGACGCTCGTGCAGGTGGAGGACGGCTGGCAGGTCGGTACCGAACACGGGCCGATCTCGGCACGCTCGGCGGTGGTCGCGCTCGGGCCGTGGTCCGATCACGTGTTCGCGCCGCTCGGCTACCGGATTCCGCTGCGCGCGAAGCGCGGCTACCACATGCACTACCGGCCGACGCGCGCGCCGTTGAACGTGCCGGTGTGCGATACCGAGGAAGGTTTCGTCGTCGCGCCGATGGAAGGCGGCCGCCTGCGGCTCACGACCGGCGTCGAGATCGCGCTGCGCGGCGCACCGCCGACCGGCGTGCAGCTCGCGCGTGCGGAGCCGCTGGCGCGCGACGCGTTCGGCATCGGCGAGCGGCTCGATCCCGAGCCGTGGCTCGGGATGCGGCCGTGCACGCCCGACATGCGCCCGGTGATCGGGCCAGCGCCGCGCCATCGCCACCTGTGGTTCGCGTTCGGCCATTGTCACCACGGGCTCACGCTCGGCCCCGCGACCGGGCGCCTGCTCGCCGAAATGATGACGGGCGCGCCGACCTATATCGATCCCCATCCGTACCGGCCCGCACGCTTCGGCTGATCCGGCGGCGCGCGCAGCCTCGCGCGCGCCGGTTGCGACGCGGCTTTTACAATGTTTCATTCTGCTATCCGGATTACCGGAAATCGCGCAATCGGAAATGATCTGCGTAATCGGCAAGAAAGATGATCGCCAAATAAAGAAAATCAGCAAATCGGCGATTTATCAATGCATTTTCATTTTGCTGAAATGCGTAATCGGCAGCCGCTCGTGACGGTCTGATGCACCACCTTGGTGGCGCGCTCCGGTGTTACGCGGAATGTACCGGAACACGTTACCACGGGGCTCGCAAACGTTACGTTACATCCGTGCTCCGACGCCGTTTTTCATCAGATGATTGCGATGCCGGGGTCATGCTTTTCGTCTGAAATCGATTAAAAAAGCGTTATTGCTCGCTAATAGGCAGACGAATCAATCCGGTTTTTCGAATTGGCACACTTCGTGCAATCCGTCCCCATGCTTTATCAACGTTGTGCCAACCGAGATGGGGAAAAACAAAGATGGGACAAAATCTGAAATTGACGGGTGCAGCGCTGTCGGTCGCGACGGTGTTCGGGGTGCTGGCTTCGGGTTCCGCGGTAGCGGGGCCCCTTGATGGGCTGCCGATCCCGCAAGTGATCGTCAACCCGCCGACGAACAGCGTCTCGGTCGGCCTGGTCGCGACGGGGACGTCGCCGCTGGGTTCGGTCACCGTGGCGGCGGGCGGGGCGGGCGCGATCCAGACGTCCCTTGGCGACCCCGGCCAGGCACTGTCGGGCGCCGTGGGGGCGGTGACGGGTGCACTCGGCGGTGGCGGCGGCACGGTGCAGCCGCTCGCGCCGGTTCAGGGTGTGGTGAACCAGGTGACGGGTGCGCTGAGCGGCGGCAACCCGGCCGGCGCGTTGAGCGGTGCGCTGAATACGGCGACGGGGGCGTTGGGCAATGCGGTTGGCACGGCGACGGGGGCACTGGGCAACGTCGGCGGGGGGGCGAATCCGCTGGCGCCGGTTCAAGGTGTCGTCAATCAAGTAACGGGTGCGCTCGGCGGTGGCAACCCGGCTGGTGCGTTGACGGGTGCACTCGGTACGGTGACCGGTGCGCTGGGCAATGTCGGTGGCGGCGCGAATCCGTTGGCGCCGGTTCAAGGTGTCGTCAATCAAGTAACGGGTGCACTTGGCGGTGGCAACCCGGCTGGTGCGTTGACGGGGGCACTCGGTACGGTGACCGGTGCGCTCGGCAACGTCGGCGGCGGGTCGAATCCGCTGGCGCCGGTTCAAGGCGTCGTCAATCAAGTAA
>NZ_QOBB01000356.1:0-4763 GCF_024704855.1 Burkholderia sp. HAN2018
CGCCCGGACGGGGCCGACGGCACGCCCGCCCGCGTTCCGGCCGCATCCGCTCGCCGATCCGGTAAAATTACGCGTTTCAGCACACTAACAAGCCGCGCCGCCGCGCGAGCCGACTCTCCGGGCCCCGCCCGGAGAGTCGCCCGCAACGGAGCGCCAGCGCCACGAAGGCTCTTCATGCTTACGTTTCAGCAAATCATCCTGACGCTGCAGTCCTACTGGGACAAGCAGGGTTGCGCCCTGCTCCAGCCCATCGACATGGAAGTCGGTGCAGGCACGTCGCACGTGCACACGTTTCTGCGCGCGGTCGGCCCCGAGCCGTGGCGCGCCGCGTACGTGCAGCCGTCGCGCCGCCCGAAGGACGGCCGCTACGGCGAGAACCCGAACCGCCTGCAGCACTACTACCAGTACCAGGTCGTGCTCAAGCCGGCGCCGGAAAACATCCTCGACCTGTACCTCGGCTCGCTCGAGGCGCTCGGCTTCGACCTGCAGCAGAACGACGTGCGCTTCGTCGAGGACGACTGGGAAAACCCGACGCTCGGCGCGTGGGGCCTCGGCTGGGAAGTGTGGCTGAACGGGATGGAAGTCACGCAGTTCACGTATTTCCAGGAAGTCGGCGGCCTCGAATGCAAGCCGGTGCTCGGCGAGATCACGTACGGCCTCGAGCGCCTCGCGATGTACCTGCAGAAGGTCGAGAACGTGTACGACCTCGTGTGGACCGAGTGGGAAGAGCAAGGCCCGAACGGCCCCGAGCTGCGCCGCCTGTCGTATGGCGACGTGTACCACCAGAACGAGGTCGAGCAGTCGACCTACAACTTCGAGCACGCGAACGTCGACCTGCTGTTCACGTTCTTCAACAGCTACGAAGCGGAAGCGAAGAAGATGATCGACGCGCAGCTCGCGCTGCCCGCGTACGAGCTCGTGCTCAAGGCCGGCCATACGTTCAACCTGCTCGACGCGCGCGGCGCGATCTCGGTCACCGAGCGGGCAGCGTACATCGGCCGCATCCGCGCGCTGTCGCGTCTCGTCGCGCAGGCTTACTACGACTCGCGCGAGAAGCTCGGCTTCCCGATGCTCGGCAACCCGCCGGGCGTGCCGGGCCTCACCACCGACGCCCAGGACGCCGCCCAGCCGGCATGGGCGCCGCCGCTCAAGGTCGAACGCAAGATCGATCAGGACTGACGAGACGAGATTCAATCCAGACATGACGCACAATCATCCCGCCCCCCTGCTCGTCGAACTGCTGACCGAAGAGCTGCCGCCGAAGGCCCTCGCGCGCCTCGGCGACGCATTCGCCGAAGGCCTCGCGCAACGCCTCGCGGCACGCGACCTCGTCGACGGCGAACTCGTGTTCGAACGCTACGCCACGCCGCGCCGCCTCGCCGTCGTCGTGCAGAACGTGCGCGCCGTCGCCCCTGAAAAGCAGGTCCGCGAAAAGGTCCTGCCCGTGTCGGTCGCGCTCGACGCCGAAGGCAAGCCGACCGCCCCGCTCGCGAAGAAGCTCGCGGCGCTCGGCCACCCGAACCTGTCGATTGCCGATCTCGAGCGCGCACAGGACGGCAAGGCCGAAGCGTTCTTCATCAACTATTCGGCAGCCGGCGCGACGCTCGCCGACGGCCTGCAGGCCGCGCTCGACGAAGCGCTCGCGAAGCTGCCGATCCCGAAATTCATGACCTACCAGCGCCCGGACGGCTCCGACGTGAAGTTCGTGCGCCCGGTGCATCGCCTGACGGTGCTGCATGACGACCGCATCGTGCCCGTCACCGCATTCGGCGTCGACGCCGGCGACACGACGCTCGGCCACCGCTTCCTGTCCGACGGCCTCGTCGCGATCCAGCATGCGCGCGCGTACGCCGACACGCTGCGCGACAAGGGCCGCGTGATCGCGCACTTCGCCGATCGCCGCGAAACGATCCGCACGCAGCTGAACGAACACGCGAACGGCGATACCGTCGTGATGCCCGAAGCGCTGCTCGACGAAGTGACGTCGCTGGTCGAATGGCCGGTCGTCTACCCGTGCCGCTTCGAGGACGAATTCCTGCAGGTTCCGCAGGAATGCCTGATCCTCACGATGCAGACGAACCAGAAGTATTTCGCGCTGACCGACGTCGGCGGCAAGCTGCGCTCGCGCTTCCTGATCGTGTCGAACATCGAGACGAAGACGCCGGGCGAAATCATCGAAGGCAACGAGCGCGTCGTGCGCCCGCGCCTCGCCGATGCGAAGTTCTTCTTCGAGCAGGACAAGAAGAAGCCGCTCGCCGACCGCGTGCCGCAGCTCGCGAACGTCGTGTATCACAACAAGCTCGGTTCGGCGCTCGCGCGCGTCGAGCGCCTCGAGGCGCTGGCCGGCGAGATCGCCCCCGCGATCGGCGCCGACGCCGCGCACGCGAAGCGCGCCGCGCGCCTCGCGAAGGCCGACCTGCTGACCGACATGGTCGGCGAGTTCCCGGAACTGCAGGGCACGATGGGCACGTACTACGCACGCCACGACGGCGAAGCCGACGACGTCGCGCTCGCGTGCGCCGAGCACTACCAGCCGCGTTTCTCCGGCGACGCACTGCCGACCACGCCCGTGTCGACCGCCGTCGCGCTCGCCGACAAGCTCGAGACGATCGTCGGCATCTGGGGGATCGGCCTCGCGCCGACCGGCGAGAAGGATCCGTTCGCGCTGCGCCGCCACGCACTCGGCGTGCTGCGCCTGCTGCTCGAGAAGCAGCTGCCGCTCGATCTCGTGTCGCTGCTGCGCACGGCCCATGCGCGCTTCGAAGGCGTGCCGGGCGTGGCCGAATCGACCGACGCGATCCTCGCGTTCTTCATGGATCGCCTGCGCGGCCTGCTGCGCGAGCGCGGCTATTCGGCCGGCGAAATCGACGCGGTGCTGAGCCTGAACCCGACGCGCGTCGACGATCTCGTCGCGCGCCTCGACGCGGTGCGCGAATTCACGCACCTCGCGGAAGCCGAAGCGCTCGCGGCCGCGAACAAGCGGATCTCGAACATCCTGAAGAAGTCGGAGGGCGGCGCGAACGGTGCGGTGCAGCCGACGCTGCTCGTCGAGGCCGCCGAGAAGGCGCTGCACGAACAGCTCGCGGCCGTGACGCCGCACGTGCAGTCGCAGCTCGAGGCGCGTGCGTACACGGGCGCGCTGTCGGCGCTCGCCGCGCTGCGCGCACCGGTCGACACGTTCTTCAACGACGTGATGGTCAACGCGGAAGATCCGGCACTGCGCGCGAACCGTCTCGCGCTGCTGTCCGCGCTGCACCAGCAGATGAACTGCGTCGCCGACATCTCGAAGCTCGCCGCATAAGGGCCGCACGATGCCGACCAGCCCCAACCGAAAGCTCGTCGTCCTCGACCGGGACGGCGTGATCAACGTCGATTCGGATGCGTTCATCAAGACGCCCGACGAATGGATCGCGCTGCCCGGCGCCCTCGAGGCGATTGCCCGGCTCAACCACGCGGGGTATCGCGTGGTCGTCGCGACCAACCAGTCCGGCATCGGTCGCGGGCTGTTCGACATGGCCGCGCTCAACGAGATGCACCTGAAGATGCATCGCGCGGCGGCCGCGGTCGGCGCGCGGATCGACGCGGTGTTCTTCTGCCCGCACACGGCCGAGGATCACTGCGACTGCCGCAAGCCGAAACCCGGGATGATGCAGATGATCGCCGAGCGCTTCGAGATCGATCCCGATCACACGCCGGTGGTCGGCGATTCGCTGCGCGACCTGCAGGCCGGCGTCGCGGTCGGCTTCCAGCCGTACCTCGTGCTCACCGGCAAGGGCAAGAAGACGCTCGCCGCCGGCAACCTGCCGCCCGGCACGAAGGTCCACGACGACCTGCGCGCGTTCGCGCTCGATTTCCTTTCACACGAACACGAGTGATGCGGCCGCCGCGCGCATCCTCCCTAACGCCAGACTTACGCCGATGCGCTTCGTCCGCTCCCTGCTGCTGCTGATCTACTTCGTCGTGTACACGGTGCCGTACGCCACCGCGTGCTTCATCGCCTTTCCGTTCATGCGCGCCGACGCGCGCTACTGGATGGCGGCCGGCTGGTGCAAGTCCACGCTGTGGGTCGTGCGCTGGCTGAACGGCATCCGCTACCGGATCGAAGGCTACGAGAACCTGCCCGACGGCCCGGCCGTGCTGCTGTCGAAGCACCAGTCCGCATGGGAAACGCTCGCGTTTCCCGCGCTGATGCCGAAACCGCTCTGCTACGTGTTCAAGCGCGAGCTGCTGTACGTGCCGTTCTTCGGCTGGGCGCTCGGGCTGCTGCACATGGTCAACATCAACCGCAAGGAAGGCAAGAACGCGTTCACGTCGGTGATCCGCCAGGGCAAGAAGCGCCTGTCGGAAGGCGCATGGATGATCATGTTCCCGGAAGGCACGCGCACGCCGGTCGGCAAGCAGGGCAAGTACAAGACGGGTGGCGCGCGCTTCGCGATCGAAACCGGTGCACCCGTCGTACCGATCGCGCACAATGCAGGCCGGGTGTGGCCGCGCAACTCGTTCACGAAATTCCCGGGCGTCGTCACCGTGTCGATCGGCAAACCGATTCCCAGCGAGGGGCTGACGCCCGATGCATTGAACTCGCAGGTCGAAGCATGGATCGAAGCGGAAATGCGCCGGATCGATCCGGATTCGTATCGCCAGGCGGGCAACGCCGGCACGCGCGATGCCGCGCGTGTCTGACGCCCCCGGGTGGCAGCCGTTGCGTACGACAAAAAGAAGCGAACTGATGAAACAGCGTCCGCGGCCACGGCCTGCCGTCG
>NZ_QOBB01000357.1:0-4761 GCF_024704855.1 Burkholderia sp. HAN2018
CCCGCGATCTGCCCGGCCATCGCCTGCCCGATCGCCGCGCCCGCGGCGAGCCCCGCGCCGACGCCCGCGATGCCGCCCGGATTCTGCGCGGCGAGCGGAATCGCCTGCGCGGTCTGGTATTGCGTGGCGCGCGCGAGATCGCCGGCCATCCCCGCGCCGATCCGCAGGTCGAGCGCCTTCTGCAGCTCGGCCGGCAGCGACACGCTCTCGACCGCGAACGCGTCGAGCGCGAGGCCGTAGCGCGTGAACACAGGCGCCAGCGCGTCGGCGACACGCTGCGACAACAGCGACTGGTTCGCGGCCATGTCGACGAACGGCACGTCGGCCGAGCCGAACGTCGTGCTCATCGCGGTCACGACGAGGTTGCGCAGTTGCTGTTCGACCTCGTCGACCGTGTACTGCGCGCGCGTGCCGCTGACCTCGCGATAGAACGCGGCCGCGTCGACGATCCGGTACGAGTAGATGCCGAACGCGCGCACCTGCACGAAGCCGAATTCGCGGTCGCGGATCGTCACCGGCTGCGCGGTACCCCAGCGGCGGCCGAGCTGCAGCCGCGTGCTGAAGAAATAGACGTCCGACTTGAAAGGCGACTGAAAGAGTTTGTCCCAGTTCTTCAGGTACGTGAGCACCGGCAGCGTATTCGTTTCCAGCGTGTACAGCCCCGGCTGGAACACGTCGGCCACCTTGCCTTCGTTGACGAAGATCGCGACCTGCGTTTCGCGCACGGTCAGCTTGCCGCCGTACTGGATTTCCTGGTCTTCCATCGGATAGCGCCAGGCCAGCACGCCGTCGGTGTCTTCCGTCCATTGCAGGACGTCGATGAACTGCTTGCGGATAAACGATCCCAGACTCATGTCGGTCTCCTCGAAACGCGTGGCGCGTCAGGTCAGGCAGGCGGCATTGATGATGCCGACGACGAGCGACGCGGTGCCCATCAGACCGCCCATCGCGACGTTGCGATCCTCGATCGCATGATTCATGCCGGGCATCAGGCGCGTCAGCGCCGCATAGGTGATCAGCTGCACGACCATCGCGCCGACGGCCCAGATCACGACTTCGCCGAATGTGGAATTGTGCGCGATGCTGGACGCGAGCGTCAGGCAGAAGCCGATCAGCGCACCGCCGAACGACAGCGTCGCGGCCGCGTTGCCGTCGCGGATCAGCGCCAGTTCGTCGAACGGGGTGACCTTCAGGTACACTGCCGCGAACACAAGAAGCAGCACGAACGCCGACAGTAAATGAACCGCATAGAGATAGGCACTATTCATTCTTTCCCTCGGATTTTGTGCTCGGTTCGCCGCCCCGTCGCCGGCCGGCCCGCGCGGGGCCACCGGACAAAATTCCGCGCCAGTATATCCACATTGCCGAACACTGCACAACGGATGCGCCATGCTGCATAAGCGTGCGCTCGTCCTGTCGATTCTCGTGCTCGCGTCGTGCGGGCTCGGCTACGAACTGATCAGCAGCGCCCTGTCGAGCTACCTGCTCGGCGATTCGATCCTGCAGTTCTCGTCGGTGATCGGCAGCTACCTGTTCGCGATGGGGATCGGCTCGTGGCTCGCGAAGTTCGTCGAGGACGACGACGTGCTCGACCGCTTCGTCGATATCGAGTTGCTGGTCGGCCTGCTCGGCGGCGTGTCGGCCGCGCTGCTGTTCGCGGTGTTCGCCTGGCTCGCCGCGCCGTTCCGCGCGGCGCTTTACGCACTGGTGCTCGCGCTCGGCCTGCTGATCGGGATGGAGATCCCGCTCGTGATGCGCGCGTTCCAGCAGCGTCGTCAGGCATTCCGCCATACCGTCAGCGAAGTGCTGACCTTCGACTATCTCGGCTCGCTCGCCGTGTCGCTGATCTTCCCGCTCGTGCTCGCGCCGCGCCTCGGCCTGCTGCGCACCAGCTTCCTGTTCGGGCTCCTGAACGCCTTCGTCGCGCTGTGGACGACGCACCTGTTCCGCGACGAGATCCGCAACGTGCGCGGCAAGCTGATGCGCGCGTCGCTCGTGATCGGGCTGCTCGTCGCCGGCTTCGTGCTGTCGGACCGCATCACGCACTGGGCCGAACACGGCGTGTACGGCGACGAGACGATCTATTCGGAAACGACACCGTACCAGCGCATCGTGCTCACGCAATGGCACGACGACATGCGGCTGTACCTGAACGGCAACCTGCAGTTCTCGTCGCGCGACGAGCATCGTTATCACGAGGCGCTGATCCACCCGACGATCGAGGCATTGCCGTGGGCGAAGCGCGTGCTCGTGCTCGGCGGCGGCGACGGGCTCGCGGTGCGTGAACTGCTGAAGCACCGCAACCTCGAACAGATCACGCTCGTCGATCTCGACCCCGCGATGACGAAGCTGTTCTCGACGTCCGCCCCGCTCGTCAAGCTGAACCAGGGCTCGCTGAAGGACCCGCGCGTGCACGTGATCAACGACGACGCGATACGCTGGCTCGAATCGAACGCCGACGTGTACGACGCGATCGTGGTCGACTTCCCCGACCCGACCAACTTCGGGCTCGGCCGGCTGTATTCGGTACCCGTGTTCCGGCTGCTCGCGCGCCACCTGTCGGAGAACGGCTATGCGGTGATCCAGTCGACGTCGCCGTATTTCGCGCCGCACGCGTACTGGACCATCATCGCGACGCTGCACGAAGCGGGGCTCAACACGTGGCCGTACCACTGCTACGTGCCATCGTTCGGCGACTGGGGCTTCGTGATCGCCGGCAAGCGCCGCGATTTCACGGTCCCGACGCACTACTCCGTGCCCACCCGCTGGCTCGACGCGCAGACGGCCGCCGAGATGTTCCACTTCCCGGCCGACATGCCGGCGCTGCCGATGTCGCCAAACGAACTCAACGACCAGCCGCTCGTGCGCCGCTTCGACGACGACTGGAAGCACGTGCTGCGCTGATGGACCGCCGCACGTTCCTCGTCGCGTCGGCCGCCGCATCGCTCGCCGCCTGCGGGCGCACCGGCTGGATCGAGACGACGCCGCAGGTCGGCTACCCCGGCATGCGCGAAGGCCATGCGCTGCGCGACCATGCGACGCTGCCGCCGCCTTCCGGCACGATCGAAACCGACGTCGCGATCCTCGGCGCGGGTGCCGCCGGGCTGTCGTGCGCATGGCAGCTTGCGCGCGCAGGGCACACGCGCTTCACGGTGCTCGCGGGCCCCGAATTCGGCGGCAATGCCGCCGGCGGCCGCTTCGGCGATCTCGGTTATCCCAAGGGCGCGCACTACCTGCCGCTGCCGTCGCTCGAATCCGCGCACCTGCGCGACATGCTGGCCGATCTCCGCGTGATCGAATCCGCGCCGTTCTCCGGACGTCCTGTGTACGACGAACGCGCGCTCGTGCATGCGCCCGACGAACGGCTCTTCATCGCCGGCCAGTGGCAGGACGGCATCGTGCCGACCGCCGGCCTCGGCGCAGACGAACTCGCGCAACAGGCGAAGTTCTTCGCCTACACCGACGGGCTGCGCACCGCGCGCGGCGCCGATGGCCGCAAGGTGTTCTGCATCCCGATCGCCGAATCGTCGCGCGACCCGCGCTGGCGCGCGCTGGACCGGCGCTCGTTCCGCCAGTGGCTGCTCGACGAAGGCTACACGGCGAAGGCGTTGCACTGGTACCTGAACTACTGCTGCCGCGACGACTATGGCGCCGGGTACGAGCGCGTGTCCGCGTGGGCCGGCCTGCACTACTTCTCGTCGCGCGGCGGCCACGCGGGCGATGCGAGCGACGGCGCGGTGCTGACCTGGCCCGACGGGCTGCACACGATGGTGACGAAGCTGAGCGATTCGATCACCGCGCGCACCGGTTCCGGCGCGTGGTCGCGCGACGGCTTCGCGGTGCGCGCGACCGAACGCGCGGGCGGCGTCGACGTGCTGTGCGCGCGCGTCGGCAACGACGGTGCGCTGTCGACGTTCATGCTGAAGGCGCGGCGCGTCGTGAGCGCGATGCCGCTGTTCGTCGCGGCGCGCGTGTTTCCGCAGCTCGGCGCATACGGCTTCGACCCCGCGCGCGACCTGCCGCCGCGCGCGCCGTGGCTCGTGTCCAACTTCCTGCTCGACGGCATGCCGGCCGAGGAAGCGGGCGTGCCGCTCGCGTGGGACAACGTCGTCTACGACGGCGCGGCGCTCGGTTATGTCGTGTCGACGCACCAGCTGATCCGGATGTCGCCGCCGACGCGTTCGGTGTTCTCCGCCTATCAGGCGTTGAGTACGCAAACGCCGGACGACACGCGCCGCTGGCTTGCCCAGGCCAGGCCCGATGCGTTGCGCGAACAGGCGGCGATCGACCTGCAGGCCGTCTACGGACGCGAACTCTGGAAGCACGCGACGGCGCTCGAGATCACCGTGCGCGGTCATGCGATGGCGACGCCCGACGTCGGCTTCCTGAGCCGGCCGGGGCTGCTCGCGCTGCGCGAGGCCGACGGCCCCGTCGTGTTCGCGCATGCGGACCTGTCCGGGCTGTCGCTGTTCGAGGAAGCGTCGTACTGGGGCATACTCGCCGCCCGGCGCGTGCTGGCCTGACCGGCGTCATCCGTCATTGCGGCGCCGCCGCCAGCCGCTATAATCGCGCGACATTCCGACTGCATTGAGCAGGCCGACGTTGCCGCGCCATCCGACGCGCCGTATGCCCTCCTCGACAACAACAATGACGAACCGAACCATCCGACGCCTTCGCCCGTTCGTGCGCGCCGCCGCGCGCGTGCTCGCCTGCACCGCGCTGCTCGGCGCGCCGCCGGCGCTGCATGCGGCCGACACCGCG
>NZ_QOBB01000358.1:0-4718 GCF_024704855.1 Burkholderia sp. HAN2018
GCTCGCGCTGCCGCCGCGCGGCGAGATCGCGGCGCGGCTCGAGGCCGCGCTCGCGCAGCGCGGGCTGCATGCGGCGGCGATCAACCTGCATTACCTGAGCACGGGGCTCGAGATCGACGTGACGCTTGCGTGCGATCCGCACGACACCGATGCGGCGCTGGCCGGCCGGCTCGACGCCGATGCGCTGAAGCGCGAGTTCGGCGCGCGCCGGATCGGCTTCACGCGCACGATGCCCGCGCAGGCGTGACCTGCCGCCGGCGGGGGCGTGCGCGTGACAGCCGTTACAGCGGCAGTTGCGTGTCGAACTTGATCTCGCGCAGCACGACACTCGTACGCACTTGCGACACGGCAGGGATCTTGAAGATGCGTTCGTGCAGGAACACGTCGTAGGCCTTGATGTCCGGCGCGACGATCTTGAGGATGTAATCGGCCTCGCCGGTCGTGCTGTAGCACTCGGTGACTTCCGGGCAGGTCGCGATCTCGCGCTCGAACTGCTCGACGCCGCCTTCGTTGTGGCGGGTCAGGTGCACGTGCGCGAGCGCGCAGACGTGCAGGCCGAGCTTCTCGCGATCGAGCAGCGCCGTGTAGCGCTGGATCACGCCCGACTGTTCCATGTCCTTGATGCGGCGCCAGCACGGCGTGCTCGACAGGCCGACCTGGTCGGAAATTTCCTGAACGGAACGGCGCGCGTCGAGCTGCAACAGGCGAAGGATTTTTTGCGAAAAGGAATCGAGCGTCACCTGCGCCTCCATGCGGCAGCAACAACATGCTGAATGTTAGAGGGCCGGGAAAGGAAAGGCAATCTGGCGTCGCGTTGCTGAGCGAGATTCGCTAATTTGCTCGCGGATCCGTGGGGTTTTGTCCCGCCCCCGCGTTTTCCGACCGATCGGTGTCCGATACCGCGAGGCCCGCGAGCGCGGCCTGCTGGCGGCGCAGGTCGGCGAGCATGTTGCAGAACAGCGCGCCTTGCTCGATCGCGTCGTCGAGCGCGACGTGCGTGTGCGGATGGTCGTCGAACCAGTGCTTCGGAAAACGCGGCTTGATCGCCTTGCGGTACGGCAGGCCCGTCATCGCGAACGCGAGCGTCTTGATGTCGAGCGCCGACCACGAGAACGGGCAGCGCCCGGCGAAGCGCATCATGTACCAGAACATGAACGTGAAGTCGAAGCCGGCCGGCATCGCGACGAACACCGGCTTGCCGGGCAGTGCCTCGACCCAGTCGACGTACGCGACGAGCGCCGCCTCGGGCGCCTGCAGGTCGCGGCGGCACGCGGCCCATGCCTCGGGCTCGGTCTTCCACCACGCTTCCTGCACCGGGTGCGCCTGCGCGCCCGGCAGCGTCTCGAGGTTGGCCGAGAAGGTCGCGATCAGCTGCTTGTCCTCGGTATAGGCGGCCGACGCGAAGCTCAGCATCGAGTGCGGGCCGGGAATCGGGCCGTCGGCCTCGACGTCGGTGCTGACGTAGATTTCCGGGATGGCGGTCTGGTTCATCCGAACACCTTGTCGGACACGAACGGGTTCGTGCGGCGCTCGTCGCCGAACGTCGACACCGGGCCGTGGCCCGGCACGAACGTCACGTCGTCGCCGAGCGGCCACAGCTTCTCCTTGATCGAGCGGACGAGATCCTCGTGATTGCCGCGCGGGAAATCGGTGCGGCCGATCGAGCCGGCGAACAGCACGTCGCCGACGATCGCGACGCGATGCGCGCGGCTGAAGAACACGACGTGGCCGGGCGTGTGGCCCGGGCAGTGATAGACCTCGAGCGTCTCGTCGCCGAACTGCACGGTGTCGCCGTCGTTCAGCCAGTGATCCGGCTCGAAGGTTTCGGCGGCCGGAAAGCCGAAGCGCTCGCTCTGCATCGGCAGCTTCTCGATCCAGAAGCGCTCTTCTTCCTGCGGCCCTTCGATCGGCACGCCGTAGTGCGTCGCGAGCGTCTTCGCGCCCGCGCAGTGATCGATGTGCCCGTGCGTGAGCAGCACCTTCTCGACCCGCACGTTCTGCCGCGCGACTTCCTGCTGGATCCGGTCGAGGTCGCCGCCCGGATCGACGACGGCGGCGCGGCCCGTCTTCTCGCAGACGAGCAGCGAGCAGTTCTGCTGGAACGGCGTGACCGGAATGAGCGTGACTTTCATGGAGGCACCGGCGGCTAAAAGGAGCGATTGTACCGGTCGCGCGTGCCGCTTGCCGGCCGCGCGACGCGCGTCGCGGTGCGCGCCTCCGGGCATTCCCGGAGCATGTCGATTGTTACAGCCATAGTGAGAATCAATGGTCCGCCGGCGGTGCTTTTCAGGACAGCGTTTTGATTTATGTATAATGCGCTCCATTGCGCGTGAGTTTCACGCCATTCGCTGGTGTTTCGGCCCCGTTAAAAAGGGGTGTCGGAAGCACCGTCAAGCATCAGCCGCCGGGGAGTCCGGCGGTGTATCCAGCACCGAGCATTCGGTGCTCACGTCTTGTCCGGCCGGGTGCTGCGCGCCCGCCTGCGGCCCTGCTGCCGCGCCGCCGGATGAGGCCTGTGCCGCCGTTCCTGTGCGTTGGTCGTTTCGACGCGCGCGAACGTGAAAGCCATGTTCGATGGCGGCATGTGGGGTCTGGTCAGGCTGTTGGGGACAGGTTGCGCCAGACGTGAAAGCTAATCAGGACGGTTGCGGCATAGACGAAAGCCGCGCCCATGCTAGCCGCCTGCTCGCATCCGAGCGGGGCGTGCACGCATTTGCCGTCCGGGCCGCGTGTCCGCGCTGTGAAGCGGCGTGACGAAGGAGCGGCCCGAACCAGAAGGCGACACGTCGATGAACGTACGATTTCCGACTCGTTTCGGGACCATTGCATTATTTTTCGCGTTGACGGGCTGCGCGGTGCCACCCAGCCAGACCACCGGAAGCGCGAACCAGAAGAACGCGGTCGACAAGACCGCCGGTGCCGCGAAGGCGGACAACGACAAGCAGCAACTGAATTTCGATTCCGCACTGGCGTCGATGCCGGCTGCCGACGCCAAGGACGCGAAGAAGTCGTCGCTGGCGGACGCCGAGCCGATCGACGGCAAGGATGTGTCCGATTTCCGCCAGACGGGCCGCGCGTCGTGGTACGGGCGGGATTTCCACGGCCGCCGCACTGCGAACGGCGAGCGCTTCAACATGAACGCGCTCACCGCCGCGCACCGCACGCTGCCGCTGTCGTCGTACATCAAGGTGACGAACGCGTCGTCCGGCAAGTGGGTCGTCGTGAAGGTCAACGATCGCGGGCCGTTCAAGCGCGGCCGCGTGCTCGACCTGTCGTATGCCGCTGCCAAGATGATCGGCCTCGTGCACGCCGGCACGGGCCGCGTGAAGATCGAAGGGCTGTCGCCGCAGGAAGCGCGTGAGGCACGCGACGAAATGCTCGCGTCGGTCTCGACGAAGTAACGCGGCGGATCGACCGCTCATGCAAAAGGGCTGCCCGAGGGCAGCCCTTTGTCTTTCCTGCCCGGCGCGACGTCGGCACCGGTTTCCCGGTGCCGGCCGGCTGGCACGTCAGCTTTCATCCTTCAGCGCGAGCGCACGCGCATACAGCGTGTTGCGCGACGCGCCCGTCAGCGCGGCCGCGAGCTTCGCCGCGCTCTTCACCGGCACCTCTTCCAGCAGCAGCCTGAGCAGCGCGTCGTGCGCGGTGTCGTCGGCTTCGCCGCTCGTCGCCGGCGCGCCTTCGACGACCAGCACGAATTCGCCGCGCTGCCGGTTCGCATCGCCGGCGAGCCACGTCTGTCCTTCGGCCAGGGTGCCCTGGAACAGCTGCTCGTGTAGCTTGGTGAGCTCGCGCGCGATCAGCAGCCGGCGCGCGGGGCCGAATGCATCGGCGAGCGCGGCGACGGTTTCGGCGATCCGGTGCGGTGCTTCGTAGAACACCAGCGCATACGGGTGCGATACCAGCGCCTGCAGCGCGGTCGCGCGCTGCCTGGCCTTCGGCGGCAGGAAGCCCGCGAACGTGAACGCGCCGGCCCAGTCGCCGGCCACGCTCAGCGCGGTCACCGCCGCACTCGCGCCCGGCAGCGGGATCACCGCGAAGCCGGCGGCGCGCACCGCGTCGACGAGCCGCGCGCCGGGGTCCGAGATGCCGGGCGTGCCGGCGTCCGATACGTAGGCCACGCGTTCGCCGCCGCGCAGCAGTTCGATCACGCGCTGCGCGGCTTCTCGTTCGTTGTGCTCGTGCACGGCGAGGAGCGGCTTCGACATCCCGTAGCGGGCGAGCAGCTGGCCCGTGTTGCGGGTGTCTTCGGCCGCGATGCGGTCGGCGAGGCCGAGCACGTGCAGCGCGCGCAGCGTGATGTCGGCGGTGTTGCCGATCGGCGTGGCGACCACGTAGAGCGCGGCTTCCGGGTAGTGCTGCGTTTGCGCGAGTTCGAGGAGGGCAGTCATGGCAGGCAATGCGCGCAATCGCGGCGCAAGCGGAACAAGGACGGCATTGTGCCACGCGGCGCCGGCGCGGCCGGGCGACGGGCGCGGTTTGCCGCGCGCGGGCGACAACTTTTCCGGCGCGGCGCGATCCAGGCCGGTCGGCGCGGCGTTCGAGCAGCGTGCACGGCAGTTTCTCGAACGCCGCGGCCTCGTGTTCGTCGCGGCGAACGTGACGATGCGCGGCGGCGAGCTCGATCTCGTGATGCGCGAGGCCGACGGCATGCTCGTGTTCGTCGAGGTGCGTGCGCGGCGCAGCGTCCGGCATGGCGGCGCGGCCGCGAGCGTCGG
>NZ_QOBB01000359.1:0-4677 GCF_024704855.1 Burkholderia sp. HAN2018
CTTCCCCGCGCACGCGGGGGCGGGCGCCCGGCCGCCCCCGGCTGCGCGCCCCGAGCTCGCCGCCCGCACGGAAATCCTCACGTCGCGGCGCCGGGCGGTTCGCTACAATGGCCGCTGTCACCTTTTTGCAAACAACCTGCCCTTGGACTTCGAGACTCCTCCCGGCCTGTCGGTCGACGCCGGCGGCCAGGGCCAGACGGTGCGCCTGACCGGCCAGTGGACCGCGCTCTCGCTTGCACGCAATCGCGGCGCGGTGGCGCGCCGTGTCGCGAGCATCGCGTCCGGGCGCGTGAGCGAATGGGATCTGTCCGGCATCGAGCGGCTCGACCACGTCGGCGGCCAGGCGCTGTGGCGCGTGTGGGGCCGCAAGCTGCCGGACGGCGTCGCATTGAGCGCCACGCAGCGCACGATCTTCGAGCGCATCGAGCGGCTCGACAGCGAGCGCGAGGCGCCCGAGCGCGTCGTGCGCGTCGATCCCGTCACGCGGCTCGGCCAGGCGATCTTCCGGTTCGGCGAGCATCTGCAGGGCGGCATCGCGCTGTTCGGCCTCGTGATCCTCGATGCGCTGTCGGTGTTGCGCCGTCCGCAGACGATGCCGTGGAAGGAGACCTCCGCGAACATCTACAGCGCGGGCGCCCAGGCACTGCCGATCACCGCGCTCGTCGCGTTCCTGATCGGCATCGTGCTCAGCTACCTGTCCGCGCAGCAGCTGCAGATGTTCGGCGCGAACCGCTACATCGTGAACATCCTCGGGCTGTCGGTGATCCGCGAGCTCGGCCCGGTGCTGTCGGCCATTCTCGTCGCGGGCCGCTCCGGCTCGGCGATCACCGCGCAGATCGGCGTGATGCGCGTGACCGAGGAGCTCGACGCGATGCGCGTGATGGGCATCCCGCACGGGCTGCGGCTGATCCTGCCGCGCGTGCTCGCGCTCGGCGTCGCGATGCCGCTGCTCGTGATGTGGACCAACATCATCGCGCTGACGGGCGGCGCGCTCGCCGCGAAGCTCGTGCTCGGGATCGACGTCAACTATTTCGTGCGCTCGCTGCCGGGCGTCGTGCCGATCGCGAACCTGTACATCGGGGTCGGCAAGGGCGTCGTGTTCGGCATGCTGATCGCGCTGGTCGCCTGCCATTTCGGCTTCCGGATCAAGGCGAACTCGCAGAGTCTCGGCGAAGGCACGACCACGTCGGTCGTGACGTCGATCACGGTCGTGATCCTCGCCGACGCGGTGTTCGCGATCCTGTTCCAGAACGTGGGGCTCGGATGAACGCATCGAACGAAACGACCGCGCACGCCGCGGCCATCGGTGCCGGGTCGGTCGGCGAGCGGCCGGCCGCGGCGGCCGATCCCGGCGATCTCGTGATCGAGGTGCGCAACCTGACCAAGCGCTACGGGCGCAACATCATTCACCAGAAGCTCGACTTCGACGTGCGGCGCGGCGAGATCGTGTCGATCGTCGGCGGCTCGGGCTCCGGCAAGACCACGCTCGTGCGGCAGATCCTCGGCCTCGAGCGGCCGACGTCGGGCACGATCAAGGTGTTCGGCGAGGATACGGCGACGATCGACGACGCGAGCGCGCGGATGATGCGCACGCGCTCCGGGATGCTGTTCCAGCAGGGCGCGCTGTTCTCGTCGATGACGGTGTTCGACAACGTCGCGCAGCCGCTGCGCGAGCTCGGCCGCGTGCCGCCGGACCTGCTGCACGACATCGTGATGCTCAAGCTCGAGATGGTCGGGCTGCCGTGCAAGCACGCGTCGAAGATGCCGGCCGCGCTGTCGGGCGGGATGGTCAAGCGGGTCGGCATCGCGCGCGCGATCGCGCTCGAGCCCGAGCTGCTGTTCCTCGACGAGCCGACGGCCGGCCTCGATCCGCAGGCGTCGGACGAATTCGTCGAGCTGATCGCGACGCTCCACCGCACGCTCGGGCTGACCGTCGTGATGGTGACGCACGATCTCGACACGATGGTCGCGCTGTCGACGCGCGTCGCGGTGCTGGCCGACCGCAAGGTGCTGGTCGCCGCACCGGTGGAGGAGGCCGCGAACGTCGACCATCCGTTCATCCACGAGTATTTCATGGGGCTGCGCGGGCGCCGCGCATTGCAGGCGCTGCCGCCCGAGCGGCGCGCGAAGCTGCCGAAGGCGGCCCTCGAACCGGCGCTGTCGAGCGTCGAGCTGTAGGAACGAAGGAATCCGCGAATGGAAAACAAATCACATGCGTTCTGGGCCGGCCTGTTCACGATCGCGCTGACGCTCGCGATCGCGGGCACCGTGTTCTGGTTCAACGTCGACCGCACCGTGCGCGTGCCGTACGACCTGCTCGCGCGCACCAACGTGACGGGGCTGTTCCCGGACGCGGCCGTGCGCTTTCGCGGCCTCGACGTCGGCAAGGTGCAGTCGATCGGCTTCGACCGCGCGCACCCGGGGCAGATCCGGATCCGGATCCTCGTCGACCACGACGCGCCGATCACGCAGTCGACCTACGGCAGCCTCGGCTTCCAGGGCGTGACGGGGATCGCGTTCGTGCAGCTCGAGGACACGGGCCGCGACCTGGCGCCGCTGCCGTCGTCGCCGAAGGCGATCGCGCAGATCCCGATGCGGCCGAGCCTGTTCGACCAGATCCAGGAGCGCGGCGACGTGCTGCTGCGGCAGCTCGAACTGGCCGCGAAGAGCGCGAATGCGCTGATGTCGCCCGAGATGCGCGAGCAGTTGCGCGTGACCGCCGAAAGCCTGCAGCACGCGGCCGACGGTGCCGCCACGCTGACGAAGCAGCTCGGCCCGGCGGTCACCGCGCTGCCGGAAACGATGCACGAGGTGAACCGCGCGATGGCGTCGGCAAACACGCTGCTGCAGCCGAACGGGCCGCTCGTGTCGAACCTGAACAAGGCCGGCACGGCCGCCGAGCAGGTCGGCGTCGCGCTGAACGATCTCAACGCGCGCGTGCAGTACGACACGCTGCCGCGTTTCAACGCGCTGGCCGGCAGCGTCGGCGATGCGTCGCGGCAATTGAAGGACGTGGCCGGTGAACTTGGCCGCAACCCGCGCAGTCTGTTGTTCGGTTCGCCCGGCGCGGCGCCGGGGCCCGGCGAGCCGGGCTTCGTCTGGCCGGGTGCGACGGCCGGGCAGTGACACCCATCGAAACCGGAAACATCATGCAGGAACACGCCATGCCACGAATCCTTGACCGCGCGCTGCGTCCGGCCGCGGCCGCGCTTGCCGTGCTGACGCTGACGCTCGCGGCCGGCTGCGCCGGCAACAGCGCGGCGCTGTCGAATGTCCGCTACGACCTCGGGCCGGCCACGCAGGTCGTGACCGCGGGCACGGCCCCCGCGCTGAAGGTGCTCGACGTCGTCGTGCCCGACGCGCTCGACTCCGACAAATTCGCGTACCGCCTCGCGTACGTGGACGCGCAGCACGTGGCCGTCTATCGCGACAGCCGCTGGACGGCACCGCCCGCACAACTGCTTACGCAGCGGCTGCGCGGCGCGCTGTCGTCGCGCGGCACGGTGCTCGAAGGGGCCGACGGCGTGCGCGCGCCGACCCTCAAGGTCGACCTGAACGAATTCGAGCAGGTGTTCGACGGCCAGTCGCAGAGCTACGGCGCCGTCACCGCGCGCGCGACGCTGATGCTGGACGGCAAGGTGCTCGGCCAGCGCACGTTCGTCGCGCGCGCGCCGTCGAGCACGCCCGACGCGGCGGGCGGCGCCCGCGCGCTCGCGGCGGCGAGCAACGAGCTCGTGTCGCAGATCGCCGCATGGGTCGGCGTCCAGGCGTACGCGGGCACGCCGTGACGCGTGCCGCGCAGCCGCGATGAGCGCGACCGGCACGCCTCGCGCATCGCCGCTCGCGCGGCAGGCCTTTGCCGCTTACGCGGCGCTCATCGTCTACGCGTCGCTGTATCCGTTCGCAGGCTGGGTGTCGCTCGGCATCGGGCCGTTCGACTACCTGTTCGCGCCGATGCAGCGCTACGTGACCGCATTCGACGTCGTCACGAACGTGCTCGGCTACCTGCCGTTCGGCGCGCTCGGCGTGCTCGCGCTGCACCCGCGCTGGCGCGGCGTGGCCGCGACGCTGATCGTGGCCGGGCTCGGCGTGCTGCTGTCGGGCGCGATGGAGGCGCTGCAAACCTACCTGCCGGCGCGCGTTGCGTCGAATCTCGATCTCGCGGCCAACGCGCTCGGCGCGCTGCTGGGGGCGGCGCTCGTCGCGCCGGCCACCGGTGCGCTGCTCGATCGCGGCGCGCTGCGCCGGCTGCGCTTCGCGTGGTTCGAGGACGACGGTGCGACGCCGCTGCTGCTCGCCGGGCTGTGGCCGTTCGCGATCCTGTTCCCGTCGCCGTTCCTGTTCGGCATCGGCGACTGGCCGGCCGCGCTGTGGGAGCGTGCCGACGCGTCGATGCAGGACACGCTGCTCGCGTGGCTGCCGGCCACGTGGCGCGTGGGCGAATGGCCCGAGCGCGTCGACGGCTGGCTGTCCGACTCCGGGTGGGAGGCCGCGCTCGGCGGCCTGATGCTGTTCGCCGCGCTGGCGATCGCGTCGCTCGCGATGCGGCCGCGCGCACCGCGCATCCGGCTGCTGATCGCGCTCGTCGCCGCGACGCTCGTGCTGAAGGCGGCCGCGACCTTCATGCAGTCGGCCACCGGCCTCGTCGTCGTGTGGGCGACGCCCGGCGCGCGGCTC
>NZ_QOBB01000360.1:0-4665 GCF_024704855.1 Burkholderia sp. HAN2018
GGCCGGCCGGCTGTCGCTCGCGCGCCGCCGCCCGCGCGGCGTCGTTGGCGTGATCTCGCCGTTCAACTTCCCGCTGTACCTCGCGATGCGCGCGGTCGCACCCGCGCTCGCGCTCGGTAACGCGGTCGTGCTGAAGCCCGATCCGCGTACCGCCGTGTGCGGCGGTGTCGCGATCGCCCGCGTGTTCGAGCTCGCCGGCCTGCCGGAAGGCGTGCTGCACGTGCTGCCCGGCGACGGCGCGACCGGCGCCGCACTGGTTGCCGATCCGCACGTCGCGATGATCCAGTTCACCGGTTCCACCGCGGCGGGGCGCAAGGTCGGCGAAGCGGCCGGCCGCCATCTGAAGAAGGTCTCGCTCGAGCTCGGCGGCAAGAACTCGCTGATCGTGCTCGACGACGCCGACCTCGAGCGCGCCGTCGCCAATACCGCGTGGGGGGCGTATCTGCATCAAGGCCAGATCTGCATGGCAACTGGCCGCGTGCTCGTGCAGCGCGGCATTCACGACCGCTTCGTCGCGAAGCTCGTCGAGAAGGCGCGAAGCCTGCGCGTCGGCGATCCCGCGAGTGCGGACGTCGGCCTCGGGCCGCTGATCAATGCCGCACAGCTCGACCATGCGGCGAGCCTGGTGGACGCGGCCCGTCGCGCGGGCGCGCGCGTCGAAACGGGCGGCAGCCATCGCGACCTGTTCTTCGAGCCGACCGTGCTGAGCGGCGTCGCGCCGGGCAACCCGGCGTTCGACGAGGAGATCTTCGGGCCGGTCGCGGTCGTCGTGCCGTTCGATACGGACGAGGACGCCATCGCGCTCGCGAACCGCACCGAATACGGGCTGTCGACGGCGATCCTGTCCGCCGACGTCGGCCGGGCACTCCGGATCGGCGAGCACCTGAACACCGGGCTGCTGCACATCAACGACCAGACGGTCAACGACGAAGTGATCAACCCGTTCGGCGGTGTCGGCGCATCGGGCAACGGTTCGAGCATCGGCGGCGCGGCAAACTGGGAGGAGTTCACGCAGTGGCAGTGGCTGACGATCAAGGGCGAAGCGCCGCTGTATCCGATTTGACGAGGAGACCGAACATGTACACCGAAAACGATTCACGGGCCGTCACCGCGGCCGTCGCGCGCGCGGCCGGCGCACCCTTCTCGATCGAATCCGCCCGCCTGCGCGCGCCGCGCGGCGACGAGGTGCGGGTACGCGTCGTCGCGACGGGCCTGTGCCATACCGACCTGATCGTGCGCGACCAGTACTATCCGGTGCCGCTGCCGGCCGTGCTCGGTCACGAGGGCGCCGGCGTGGTCGAGGCGGTCGGCCCGAACGTGAAGACGCTCGCCGTGGGCGATCACGTGGTGCTCACCTACGGTGCGTGCGGCCACTGCCCGTCCTGTGTCGGCGGTCACGGCGCGTATTGCCGGCACTTCTTCGGGCTGAATTTCGGCGGCGCCGACGCCGACGGACAGACCGCGATCCGCGACGAACACGGGCAGCCGCTGCACGATCATTTCTTCGCGCAGTCGTCGTTCGCCAGCTATGCGCTCGCGCGCGAGAACAACGCAATCAAGGTGCCGCCGGAAGCCCCGCTCGAACTGCTCGGGCCGCTCGGCTGCGGGATCCAGACCGGCGCCGGCGCGGTGATCAACTCACTCGCCGTACGTGCCGGCAGCAGCTTCGCAAGCTTCGGCGCGGGCGCGGTCGGCATGAGCGCCGTGATGGCCGCACGCGTCGCCGGCGCGACGACCATCATCGCCGTCGACATCGTGCCGTCGCGGCTCGCGCTGGCGCTGGAGCTGGGCGCAACGCACACGATCAACAGCAAGGAAGTCGATGTCGTCGACGCGATCCGCCAGATCACCGGCGGCGGCGTCGACTACGCGCTCGAATCGACCGGGCTGCCCGCCGTGCTGTCGCAGGGAATCGAAGCGCTCGGCTCGCGCGGCACGATGGGCGTGGTCGGCGCGCCGAAGCTCGGGACAAAGGCGGAATTCGACGTCAACAACCTGCTGCTCGGCGGCCGTTCGATCCGCGGCATCGTCGAAGGCGACAGCGTGCCGCAGACGTTCATTCCTCAGCTCGTCCAGTTGCATCTCCAGGGGCGGTTTCCGTTCGACCGGCTGGTGAAGTTCTATCCGCTCGAACAGATCAACCAGGCCGCGGAGGACAGCAGCAGCGGCATCACGCTCAAACCGATCCTGCGTTTGCCGCATTGAGCGGCGACACGCCCCCGGTCGCGGGGTAAATCGCGACCGGGGGCGCGCATGGGCCTCAAGCGGCGGCGTAGCCGCCGCGAAAATACCGCGCCGCGGGCGCCGGGCTATATTACGCATTCGCGCGACACGCGGGCCGGCACGTCCGGCCCGAACCTTCGACCCAACTGGAGCGCAGCGTGAATACAGCCCCCGAATCCCCTGCACGGCCGGTCGACCTCGACCGGCTCCGCGCCCGCTTCGCGGCGGGCGAACCGCTGCCGGAAACGGCGTTGCCGGCCGGCGTCGCGCGCTCGTGGCTGCGTTCGCGCGACGCCGGGCTCCGGCCGTGGCAAACCGCCCGCTACGAAATGCAGCGCGAGCTCGACGAATCGCGCGCGGACCGCCGGCTGACCCGCTGCGTCGCGCAGGAAATCGAGCAGCTGTGGGCCGCGTTCGGCGGCAGCGAGTGGACGATCTTCTGCGTCAATCCGCGCGGCACGATCGTCCACGCGCGGCGCAGCCCGCATTGCGACGACACGCTGCTGACGCCGATCGTCGCCGGGCGCCGGATCGTCGAGCCGAACATCGGCACGACCGCGCCGAGCTGCGTGATTCACGACGGCACCGAGGCGGTCGTCGCGGGCGCCCAGCACTATCTCGACGAATTCTCGCGCGTGTTCTGCCTCGCGGTGCCGCTGGTCGGTTTCGACGGGGAAGTGATCGGCGCGCTGGACATCACCGGCGTCGGCCGGCGCAATGTCGTGCAGTTGCGCGAGCAGTTCCGGCATGCGGCGCTGTCCGCCGAGCAGCGGCTGTATGCGATGCTGCGCGACTGCCATCTGCTGCAGGTGCAGTACGATCCGCGCTGGCTCGGCACACCGCTCGCGGGCGTCGTCGCACTCGACGCGACGGGCCGCGTGCGCGCGGCGAGCCGGCTCGCGCGGCAGATGCTCGAGCTCGCGCCTGCCGGGCCGATCGAGCCACACGATCTCCGGCAACTCTTTCCCGGCGCGACGCCCGCGCAGCAGCGTCGTTTGCTGACACCGGCGCGTACGCCGCAGCGGATCGCGCGCGACGACGGCAGTCACGTCTGGGTGCGGGCCGTGCGCGCACCGCTCGACCGGGCGACGATGCGGCGGCAATCCGATGCGCTGGACGACGCCGCCGACGTGTGCGGCACCGCACCGGCCGCCAGCCCGCAGGCGAGCCTGCACGAGCAGTCGCTCGACGCGATCCGCCGTGCGGTCGACGAGCACGATGGCAACGTGTCGGCCGCCGCGCGGCAACTGGGCATCTCGCGCACCACGCTGTACGCGAAGCTCAGGCAGCTCGATGCAGCGGGAATCACGAACGCCGGCGCGCATTGATACTGCGTGCGGCGATGGCGCCTGCGCCCCCGCCCGCCTCTCGTGCGGCCGCAACGTGAACCACACGATCCCGACCGTGCCGCCCCCACCGCTCAAGGTGCCGATCCACGGCCGTTCGGCGTCACGGGAATCCACCGGTCGTGCATGCCGAAGCCGGCTTCGCGGCGAGCGCCGCCGGCTTCGGCAATTCGGCCGCCGCCCCGTCCACGTCCCCGGCGCCGCGACATGGCATCAGCCCGGATACCCCCCCAACCTGCCCTCGACCCCGAACCCGTCGTCCGGCGCCGGCAGTCGCCCGAGCACCCGCTCGACCTCCAGCGCGACCGCGATGAGTTCGCGATCGGTGCCGGCCGCGCCGTCCAGTGCGAGGCCGACCGGCAGCCCGTCAGCCGTCAGGCCGGCCGGGACGGTCATGCCCGGCACGCCGGCATTGCTGCCCGGCTCGGTATTGCGGATGTAGGTCGAGAACACCGAAGCGGTTTCGCCGTTGAGCATCATCGTGTCGCCCGCCGGGATCGGGCATGCGGTGGCGATCGTCGTCGGAAAGACCAGCGCGTCGGCACCGCTGTCGGCGAGGCACTGCCGATACGCGGCACGCGAACGCGTACGCCGGTCGAGCGCGGTGCGGTAGGCCGCTTCGCCGATCCCGTCGGGGCCGGTGACATGGCGGGCGATCCTCGCGACGTCCGGGCTCCCCACGTTCGCGACGATGTCGTCGACCGACAGCTCGTAGCCGTTCTCGACCAGGTACGCGTGCATCGACGAACGGAATTCGTACATCGCGATGACGGCCGGCTCGTCGTCGAAGAACCCCGGATAGTCGTTCAGGTCGAGGTCGACACATTCGAATCCCGCCTGCTCCAGCTTCGCCACCGCGGCATTCGCGACCGCGTCGACGTCCGGCGCGAGGCCGCGCCAGAACGTCGTGCGCGGGACGGCCAGGCGCACGGGGCGCGACGCGCTGCGTGCCGGCATCGACGTCGGCGCGCCGGTGCCGGAACCGGACAGGATCGCGTCAAGCAGCGCGATGTCCTCGACCGACCGCGCGATCGGGCCGACGGTGTCGCGCGTGCGCGAGATCGGCGCCACGCCGCCCGACGGGTAGCGCCCCACG
>NZ_QOBB01000361.1:0-5162 GCF_024704855.1 Burkholderia sp. HAN2018
GCAGCTTGCGGATCACCTCGTAGTCGTCCGGATAGTTCTGCGAACCGCCGCCCGCGTCGATCACGCCGGTCACGCCGAGACGGTTCAGTTCGCGCATGAAGTGGCGCGTCGAGTTGTACTGGTATTCGAACGGCAGCTTGGGCCCCTTCGCGAGCGTCGCGTACAGGATCGTCGCGTTCGGGTTCGCGAGCAGCAGCCCGGTCGGGTTGCCCGCGGCATCGCGCAGGATCGTGCCGCCCGGCGGCTCCGGCGTGTCCTTCGTGTAGCCGACCACGCGCAGCGCGGCCGCGTTCAGCAGCGCGCGATCGTACAGGTGCAGGATGAACACCGGCGTATCGGGCGCGGCCGCGTTGAGTTCGTCGATCGTCGGCAGGCGCTTCTCGGCGAACTGGTGCTCGGTGAAGCCGCCGACCACGCGCACCCATTGCGGCGCGGGCGTGATCGCCACCTGCCGCTTGAGCATGTCCATTGCAAGCGCGAGCGACGGCACGCCGTCCCAACGCAGTTCCATGTTGTAGTTCAGGCCGCCGCGAATCACGTGGCAGTGGTTGTCGATCAGGCCCGGCAGCGCGCCGCGGCCCTCGAGATCGACGACCTTCGTCGCGCGGCCCGCGAGCGGCATCACGTCCGCGTCGTGGCCGACCGCGACGAAGCGGCCGTCCTTGATTGCAACGGCGCTCGCGACGGGGTTCGCGCGGTCGAGGGTCGTGAACCTTCCGTTGTGAAGGATCAGATCCGGTTGGGACTCGGTTGCGGTCATGTGCGTCACCTCGTATCGATCAGAAGCCAAAAAGCTGTTTGACGGCGGGAATGGCCTGCACGCCGATCACCATGCCGAGCAACCCGACAAGGGCAATCAGCGGCGGTGCCGGAGAACGGACCTTGATCGCGCTGTAGATCACGCCGATCAGCAAACCCGCGCCAAGGGAAACCAGATAAGGTTCCATACGATCAATGTCCCGGTCAGGTTGAAATGCAGGCTTTACGTCCTGGAAAACAGGCGCGGGCGACATCCGTGAGGCAGTCACGGCAGCCGCCCGCGATTTTCATGGAGCCGATGGCGCGTATTCGTGCAGAACACGCGCCATCGGCACGGGCAGTCGCAACTGCCCGCGATTACTTCGCCGGAACCGGCGGAATCGACTCGTGCGGCGTCGCGGTGCGCGGTGCAGCCTTGTGGACCATCGTGTACGCGTAGTCGACACCCATCCCGTACGCGCCCGAGTGTTCCTTCGCGATCGCCATCACCGCGTCATAAGTTTCGCGGTGCGCCCAGTCGCGCTGCCATTCGAGCAGCACCTGCTGCCAGGTCACCGGCACGACGCCGGCCTGCACCATCCGCTGCATCGCGAAGTCGTGCGCGTCCTTCGACGTGCCGCCCGACGCATCGGCGACCATGTAGATCTCGTAGTCGCCTTCGAGCATCGCGCAGAGCGCGAACGTCGTGTTGCAGACCTCCGTCCACAGGCCCGACACGACCACCTTCTTGCGGCCGTTCGCGGCCAGCGCGTCGCGTACCTTCTGGTCGTCCCACGAGTTCATCGACGTACGTTCGAGCGTCTTCTGGTTCGGGAACACGTCGAGCAGTTCGGGGTAGGTGTAACCCGAGAAGCTGTCGCTCTCGACCGTCGTGATCGTGGTCGGGATGTTGAACACCTTCGCGGCCTTCGCGAGCCCGACGACGTTGTTCTTCAGTACCTGGCGGTCGATCGACTGCACGCCGAACGCCATCTGCGGCTGCTGATCGATGAAGATGATCTGGCTGTTGTGGGGAGTGAGTACTTCAAGTTTCGGATTGCTCATGGCGGTCATATCCTTTGACGCGGGAAAAGAGAGAGCCAGCCTCACCGGCCAACCGGGAGGCGCCCACTGCGCTGTGACGGGAGGTTCGCCTACCAGCCGGTGTCATTCAACACGCGAATTCATCGTAGCGCCAATTAATCGATTTGATTAATAAAAACCCTAAATTCAGGCCTTAAAAGATCTTAAAACCGCCGAATTAAATACGCGCCTCCGGAGCAGACCTGCTACGCTCCAAATTGATTTTCCGATCATCGACCGATCGGTATTTATCCGTATTTTTCACACGGTTGTCATTTCCCTAATTCGAATCATGACGTCCTATATTGCATCGTTATTGGCCGGCATCCTCGCGGGCGTCGTCTACGCGCTGATCGGGGTTGCATCGCCGGCGCCGCCCACCGTCGCATTGGCCGGCCTGCTGGGCATCCTCGCCGGCGAACAGATCCTGCCGGTCGCACGCCGCGTGCTGTCCGGGATCCAGCTGAAAACCGCGTGGAGCGACGCGAAGTGCGGCCAGCACATGTTCGGCACGCTGCCCGGTGCGCAGGCCACCCGGGCCGCCGCGAAGAAAGGGCCGTCGACGCCGGCCTGATGCGCGCCGATCGAGGGCGCTCCGATCGCGTACGCGGCTGAATTGTCGTGAATCGTGTTGGAGCCGGGCGTGCTTGGCGATAACATGACAGCCCGATGCCCCCGTGGAATTCATCATGAAGCTGTCATTCGAAGCGCTCGAGGCACTGGACGCGATCGACCGCACCGGCACGTTCGCCGAGGCCGCCGAGTTGCTGCACCGCGTACCGTCCGCGCTGACCTATCTCGTGCAAAAGCTCGAAAGCGATCTCGGCGTCGCGCTGTTCGACCGCAGCGGACGCCGCGCGAAGCTCACGCACGCGGGGCGCGTGGTCGTCGAGGAAGGCCGCCGGCTCCTGCATGCGGCCGAGCAGCTCGAACTGAAAGCGCAGCGCGCGCAGCAAGGCTGGGAAACCGAGGTGCGCATCTGCATCGACGAGATCCTGCCCTTCGAGGCATTGTGGCCATACGTGCATGCGTTCTACGGGCTCGAGATGGACACGCGGCTGCGCCTGTCCACCGAAGTCCTCGGCGGCACCTGGGATGCGCTGATTTCGCGGCGCGCGGATCTCGTCGTCGGCGCGGCGGGCGAGCCGCCGGAACTGCCGGACATCGTCGCGCGACCGATCGGCTCGCTCCGGCACGTGTTCGCCGTCGCCCCCACCCATCCGCTCGCGGCATTGCCCGAACCGCTGTCGATGGCGTCCGTCGTCGAGTATCGCGGCGCCGTGATCAGCGATACATCGCGCGAGCTGCAGCCGCGCTCGGTCGCGATCGATGCCGGACAGCCGTATCTCGCGGTCCCCACCCTCGCCGCGAAACTGGCCGCGCAGTGCGAAGGGCTCGCGGTGGGCACGCTCCCGGATTGCATCGCGGCACGCGCGATCGAGCAGGGCAAGCTCGTCGCACGCGAGGTGACCGGCATGCGCGACACGACGCAGTGCTATCTCGCGTGGCGCGGCGACGAAGCCGGACGCGCGCTGCACTGGTGGGTCGACCAGCTCGATCAACCCGATCTCGTCGACCGGTTTACCGCGCTCGTCTGATGCCGCCGCCCGCGGCCCGCGTTCGCGCCCCGGTCGCAGGCAACCGCCCCGCATCAGCCGAACGAATCGTGCAGGCGCTTCATCTCCTTTTCGAGCCACTCGATCAGTTTGAACGACGCGTGCGCACTCGCGGCCGGCGGGATCATCATCTTCTCCTCGGTCGCGATGTGTTCGGACAGCGATTCGCACATCAGCCGCCCGAGCTCGGGCTTGCGCGCGATCAGCGGCGACAGGTCGCCGCTGCTCAGCTGAAACGCCGTTACCGTCGTTACCGCATGGACGCTCGCGTGCAGTTGCGTGCCGGCCAGCACGACGGACTGGCCGATCGCGTCGCCCGGCGCCATCCGCCTGACCTCGATGTCCCCCGCCGCGCCCGGCACGAACACCGACGCGACACCGGCCCCGACGATCGTCAGCAGGCGCGTATCGGCATTCGACGCATAGATCACGTCCCCTTTGTGGAACACGCGTGACGCGAGCGCATCGGCGAGCACCGCCAGATCGTCGTCGCCGAGCTGCCGGAAGAGTTCGACCGCGCGCAGCAGCCGTTGCCCGCGCGATACCGGCCGGTGCGTCGCGGCCGTCCCGCCCAGCGGGCGCAACGCGATGTCCGCGGCGGCCAGATGCCGGTGGGCCAGGTCGTAGAGTTGGTTGCGCACGGCGATCTTCTTCTGCAGCGCATCGACGTAGCAGACGAGCTCGTATTCGACGGAATTGGTACGGAAGGCCTTGACGACCGAAACCGGTGCGGGACGGGTCAGCACGTCCAGCGAGCTGGCGGCGGCGCGGTCGAGCGCATCGATGACGATGGCCGGCCGCACTTCCGGATCGATCTCGATCGTCAACGTCACGCCGTGCACGTTCTCGGGTTCGCTCAGGTTGACGATCGTCGTCTTCGCCGCCGTGCTGTTCGGCACGACGACCAGGTTGCCGAGGCCGTCGATCAGCTTGGTCGCGCGCCAGTTGCTTTCGACGATGCGCCCTTCCAGCTCGCCGATGGCCACCGTGTCGCCGAGCCGGAACGGCTGGGTGGTATTCAGCACGAGGCCGGAGAACACGTCGTTCAGCGTGTTCTGGACGGCCAGCCCGAGGATCACGGCCACCGCGCCCGACGTCGCGACCAGCCCGCTCAGCGGCAGGCCCAGCACGTAGCCGAGCGCGGCCACCGCGGCCGCGCCGAACACGGCGCCGGCGGCGATGTCGTGAAACAGCCGCTGGGTGCGCCACGCGCGCGGCAGCAGCAGATGGTCGAGCATCAGGCTGAACACGAGCGCGCACTGCAGCCACCACGCGACCCCGATCACCTGGATCGCCAGCCGGTCGAGCCGGTCGGGCGACGGCGGCACCGCGAGCGGGCTCACGCCGGTCGCGAACAGCACATAGGTCAGCGCGGCGAACGACGCGCAGCGTCCTATCGCCTTCGCCGTCGAACGGCCGGGCCCGAGCAACCGCCATGCGACGAGATCGGCAATGACGATCGGTGCGCCGTAAGCGACCGTGGCGGAAAGGTTCAGCATGATGGAGCGGGCGGCAAGCGTGACAAGCGACGCGCGCGGAACCCGCGCGCGCACATCGCCCACGGCCCGATCCGGCGTGTGGCCGCGGGCGGCGAATCGTGGCGCGAAAGGTCGGACTGGACAGGTTTCATGCGGTAGTCGTTCGATGACGCGCGAAGCCGCCGCGGCCGCACGTGTGGCGACCGCCGCCCCGCGCCGGCGTTCAGCGGCGTCGCGACCGCGCGTC
>NZ_QOBB01000362.1:0-4540 GCF_024704855.1 Burkholderia sp. HAN2018
GTCACGGGCGCGCCGTTCGCGACCGCATCCGCGATCGCGACGGCGCCCGGCGCCGGCTGGCTCTGGGCAAACGCCGGCGGCGCCAATGCCGCCGTCAGCGCCAGCTCCGCCCAGACTATCCTCTTGATGGCCAACGCCAAAACTCTCTGCTTCATCTTGTTCCCTCTCGCTCGTAGTAAGACCCCACCTGCTGCGCGCCGGAACCTTGTGAATTCCTTGCGCGTCCTGGGTGACCGTGTAACGGAACCCGCGATTGCCACGCCTTCGATTGCCACGTTTTCTACCGCCACGACTCGAACGGCTCGGCTTCGGGGCACCAGCACCATTCAGCATCACCGTCGTTTTCTATTTTGATTCGCCATACTAAACACCTACATTGAGCGCATTACCTGCTTCCTGCCGATTCGACCGGCGTCCGCTACCGATCGGGTACCTCTCCTTCCTGACGGCCCGCCGCGCCGGCCGCCCTTGCTAGAACAGCCTGGGCGTGCCAACCCAGACGATCACCGCCTCTTCGTCGGCCGTGTTGCGCCACGCATGCGGCATCGTCGATTCGTAATGCGCGGTATCGCCCTCGTTCAGCGTGAACGTGCAATCCTCGAGCGTCAGCGCCACCTGCCCGCGCAACACATAGACGAACTCCTCGCCCGCGTGCGTCGTCATCTCGGACGACAACTGCCCCGCCGGCATCCTGACGAGGATCGCGTCGAGCTTGCGGCCGTCCACCAGATTCGTCAGCCGGGCGAACCGGCTGGCCGAGTTGGTGAACTGGAAATACTGCAGCGCATTGCCGCGGCATACCGAGCGCGCCTCCGTCGGCGTGTCGATGAAGTACTGCATCGTCACGCCCAGCGCCTTTGCGATCCGGACCAGCGACGTGATCGACGGCGTCGCCCGCCCACGCTCGACCTGCGACAGGAACGGCTTCGAAATGCCGGCGATCGTCGACGTTTCGTCGAGTGTGAGTTTCAGGCGCTGGCGCAGCGCCCGGATCTTGTTGCCTAGCGACACGGCGACGAGCACCGACTCATCAGGGGGCAAAACCATGGAAAGACGGACCCTCGCAGTCGAAATCGGTTTGATGTCGTCAAGCCTCGACCGATGCCATGACGCGACCGGCCCGGCGCGATACCCGGCTGCACGCTGTCGCGGCGTGCACGCCACGCGTGGTGCGGCGCGGCACCCGCATCGCGCGGCCGTGCCGATCCTGCACATTTCATTCGGCTTACTAATCAACAAGGCTACCCCTTTTCCCTCGGCTGACCTGCCCTTCATGCATCGGTGCCGTCTGATCGGCGCACCGATTTCCGCTCACCGACCACGCCCGCTCCCGCGCCGCGAGCCGTCGTGCCCGTGCGTTGCGTTAGCGGGATGCCACCACGGTCCAGAGCCGTGCGAGGTCGGCGGAACCGTCGGTGCCCTTGACCGTGCGCAGCACCTGGACCGCCCGCGCCTTCTGACCGGCCACGTAATACGCCTCGCCGAGCCGCAGTCGCGCCGCGTCCGGATGCTCGAGTCCGCCCTTCGCGATCGCCTGCTCCATCATCGGCAGGCCCTGCTGCGCCTTGCCTGCGAAGACGAGGTTCATACCCGCGTCGATCGGCGCAGCCGGCGTCGCGGCTTCCCCGCCCGACTGCGCGCGCTTAGCCGCGAGCGCCTGCAGCCGCTTCTCGCGATCCGCCTGTGCGTCCTTGCCGAGTACGCCGGACGCGAACCCCTGGTCGATCACCTGCTTGCCTTCGGCGGGCGACCCTGCCACCAGCGCGAGCTGCGTCATTTCCATGTACGCGTCGGCTGTCGCGAGCGAGCCCGTCGCCCGGCGCAACCGGTAGATGTCGAGATCGAGCGACGGCAGATACCCCGGGTTGCCGCGAATCGCCGTTACCATTTCGTCCCAGTACGCAGGGCTCGGATGGTAAGCCACCAGCAGCCCGAGCGCACCGCGATACGCGTTGCCGTCCTTCACTTTCTGCGCGCAGGTCGCAAGCATCTGCAACTGCCCTTCATCCGGCGCGTGTCCGCCGTTCGCCTGCGCGTCGGTGCTCGCTTTCAACTGGCTCACGAGCGGTGTGCAATCGTTCGACAGGTAGTACGACTGCGTGAGCAGCGTGCGCATTTCCGGATCGGATCCGCCTGCCTTCAGGTAGCGCTGGGCAATCCGGATCGCCAGCGGGTAGTTCTTCTGCTGGAAGTAGATGCCGGCCAGCGCCGCCGTGGTCCGCTGCTCGTCCTCGCCCGACAGCCGCCCCGAGTTCAGCACGGCCTCGTAGGCCTGCGCGGCCGTGCCCGAGTCGCCTGCCGCCATCGCGGCCGCGCCGCGCATCTCCTCCACCATGTAGGTTTCGTACGGCGTCCGGTTCGGCACGGCCGCCGCCTGGGCGATCTTGCCCAGTGCATCGCGATACTTGTGCGCCCGGTACAGGTCCTGTGCGGCCGCCAATGGCTTTGCCACGTCCGGCCGCAGCGCGTCCGCCGGTAATGCCGAGCGTCCGAGCAAGCCTGCCGCGCCGAGCGCCGCCACCGCCATCATCCGTTTCCATCGTCGCTGGTTCATCGGCTCGTCCGTGTCGTCATTGCATGAACTGTTCGTTACCGATCAGGCCGATCTTGGTCGCGCCCACGCGTTGCGCGGACGCGAGCACGGCGGCCACGTCCTTGTACGGCACCAGCTTGTTGGGGCGCAGGTGGATTTCCGCCTGCACAGGTTCCGCCGCCACCTGGGTCAGTTTCGCCTCGAGCGCCGTGCGGTCCGGCACCGGTGCGCCGTTCCACGTCGTCGTGCCGTCGAAGTCGATGTCGATCTGCACGATTTCCGGCGGCGTGGCCGGCGGCGGCGGGTTACCCACCGGCAGGTCCATCTTCACCGAATGCATCTGAATCGGGATCGTGATGATCAGCATGATCAGCAACACCAGCATCACATCGATCAGCGGCGTGGTGTTGATATCGACCATCACTTCCGGTTCGGCATTGCTTCCGCCCGAAGGCACATTCATTCCCATCGTCGACTCCTGTCGATCAGCGTTAGTGCTTTAGCACTTACGCTGGTCCCATGCTTCGCGGTCGATCAGCGTTAGTGCTTTAGCGCTTACGCTGGTCCCATGCTTCGCGGTCGATCAGCGTTGGTGCTTTAGCGCTTACGCCGGCCCCATGCTTCGCAGTCAATCAGCATTAGTGCTTCAGCACCTACGCCGCCCCCATGCCCCATGCCCCATGCCCCATGCCCCAGGCCCCATGCCCCAGGCCAACCAGCGTCAGTGCATCAACCCCAACCGCCAGCCCGCCCTCTCACCAAGATTCCCGTCCACGACTAGCCGCCGCGCGCGGGCGGCTCCGTAATGAACGACAGTTTCGCAATCCCCGCGCGCTCGCACATCGTGACCACCCGGCCGATGAACTCGTAACGCGTGTTCTGGTCGCCGCGCACGTGGACGCTCGGCTGCGGCTGCTGCTGCGACACGTCCTTCAGCTTCGCGAGCAGTGTCTGCGCATCCACCAGCTGTTCGCCCCAGAAGAAGTCGCCGTCGCGGTTCACCGCGATCTCGATGCTCTTCGGTGTCGTCTGCAGCGGTTGCACCGTCTCCTTCGGCAACTGAAGCTGGATCGTGTGCGTCACGACCGGGATCGTGATCAGGAAAATGATCAGCAACACCAGCATCACGTCGACGAGCGGCGTCGTGTTGATGTTGGCGATCACCTCGTCGCTATCGTCCTGCCCGACGTTCATGGCCATCGCGCGTCTCCGTCAGCCGGTCAGTTCGCGAGCGACGCCGCGGCCGGCGACGAGGACGCCGCGCGTATCGGGCGCCGATTGCCGGCCAGCAGCACCGTGTGCAGTTGCGCGCCGAAGTTGCGAACCCGCTCCATCACCGACTTGTTGCGCCGGACCAGGAAGTTGTAGCCGAGCACCGCGGGCACCGCGACGGCGAGGCCGATCGCGGTCATGATGAGCGCCTCGCCCACCGGGCCCGCGACCTTGTCGATCGACGCCTGGCCGGCGATGCCGATGGCGGTCAGTGCGTGATAAATCCCCCAGACCGTGCCGAACAGCCCGACGAACGGCGCCGTGGAGCCCACCGTGGCCAGGAATGCGAGCCCGTCCTGCATCCGGTTCGACACGTTCGTGATCGAGCGCTCGACCGATACGTCGATCCACGTGTTGCGGTCCACGGCTTCCAGCAGCGCATCTTCATGATGCTCGCCGGCCTCGATTGCCGTTTCGGCGATGAACCGGAACGGTGACGCCTCGTCGAGGAGCCTGGCGCCCTCGGCCAGCGACGGTGCGGACCAGAGTTGCGCATCTGCCAGTTTCGCGCGGCGGTTGGCGCGCAACTGTTCCAGGAACTTCGTGATCATGATGTACCAGCTCCCCATCGACATGATCACCAGCAGGATCAGCACGAAACGGGCGACGAAGTCGCCGTTCTTCCAGAGCGCGCCGAGCCCGTACGGGTTCTCGACCGCTTCCGTCGTGGCCGGCGCGGGCGGTGGAGCCGGTTCGGCAGCGGCCGGAGCCGTGGCCGGTGCGGCAGACGGCGCC
>NZ_QOBB01000363.1:0-4481 GCF_024704855.1 Burkholderia sp. HAN2018
CCGCGCGGGCCGGCTCGCGGATCGCGGGCGCGGCGAAGCGACGACCGGCGCCGCGCTCGCGCTGCTCGCGTGCTCGTGGCTGCCGCTCGCGTTCGGCGATTCGTCGATTGCATGGCTGGTGGTCGGCATCGTGCTGCTCGACGTCGGCGGGCAGGCCGTCCACGTCGTCAACCAGAGCATGATCCTCGGCACGCGGCCCGATGCGCATGCGCGCCTCGTCGGCTGCTACATGCTGTTCTATTCGGCCGGCAGCGGGCTCGGCGCGATTGCATCGACGATGATGTATGCGCGCGCCGGATGGGCGGGCGTCTGCGTGCTCGGCGCGGTCGTGAGCGTGGCGGCGCTCGGCGTCTGGGCCGCGACGCTCAGGCGCGCGTGAGACGTGCCGGCGTCGCGCATCGGATGGGGGGATCAGCCGGCCCTGCGCAGGCGGCCGGCACGCGAACCGGCCGCGCATGCACACCGGTTCGGCTTCCCGTTCGGCGCGCAGATCGCGCGCCACGGGCGCTCAACCTGCCGCCCGGATCGCCTCTTCGTACACGCCGGCCACGCGCCGCGCGATCACCGCGTTGTCGAAATGATCGCGTGCATAGCGCTTGCACGCGGCCTCGTCGGGCAGCGTGATCGCGCCCGACAGCGCGGCACCGAGCCCTTCCGCGATCGCGTCCGCGCCGGTGGACGGCAGCACGAGATCGTCGGACAGCCCGGCCACCGCCTCCGGCAGCCCGCCGACCGGCGTCACCAGCACGGGCGTGCCGGACGCAAGCGATTCGACGGTGATCAGCCCGAAGCCTTCGAGCGCGACCGTCGGCACGACGCTGACCGTCGCCGCGCGGTACAGCGCGGCGAGATGGTTGTCCGGCACGAAGCCGAGCAGCTTCACGTTGTCCTGCAGGCCTGCCGCATCGATGCGCTGCTGCAGTTCCTCGCCGATCTTGCCCTTGCCGGCGATCAGCAGCAGCACGTCCGGGTGACGGTGCTTGAGGAGGCCGATCGCGTCGATCAGGTCCTCCAGCCCCATGCGCCGCACGAGCCGGCGCACGGCCAGCACGATCGGCCGGTCCTGCGGCAGTTGCAGCTTGTGCCGCGCCTCGGCGGGCGTGAGCGGCGTGTCGAACTGCGCGGTATCGACGCAACCGGGAATCACGCGCACACGCGACGGATCGATCCCGTAGCGGTTCGTCAGGATCTGGCCGAACGCTTGCGACAGCACGATCAGCCGCGACGAACGCGTATAGACGGCCTGCTCGAGATAACGCTTCGCGCGCTGGCCGAGCGACGCGGCGCCCTCGACCTGGCTCTCGTCGGCCCACGGCCCCTGGAAGTGCGACACCTGCGGAATCCCGCGCGTGACGTCGAGGCCCGGGAACGTGTACAGCGCGAAGTGCGACGAGATCACGTCCGGCCGCTCGCTGCGAATCTCCTCGCGCAGCGCGCGCCGCGCGGCGAGCATACGGCGCGCGAGCGGCTCCGATGCGGGGCCGAAGCCCTGGATCGCGCCGCCCGTGTCGTCGGCGACCTTCTGCGAGCCGGCGACGAGCCCGCGCACCTCGACGCCCGCGCCCGGCAGCGCGCCGACGAGCGAGTAGTACATCCGGTCGAGGCCGCCCGCGCGTTCGGGGAACCAGTGCATGCCGATCTGCAACGATTTGATCGGCCGGGAAGAGTGGGACATTACGATTGCTCCTGCGTCACTGCATGCTCGACCCGCTCGAAGGCGGACGGCTGCGTGGGTTGGCCGATGCGCCGGTAGAGCGCGACATACTGGGCGCCCATGTGCGCCCAGCCGAAACGGGTCATCAATTCGCGGGCCGCGTCGCCCATCGCGCGGCACGTGTCGCGCGACGCCGCGAGCGAGCCGATCGCCTGCGCGAGCGCGGCCGGATCGTCCGGGTCCTCCAGCACGATCCCGCATTCGCGCGTGATGATTTCGGCGCCGCCCGCCGTACGCGCGGTGACGACCGGCAGCCCGGCCGCCATCGCCTCCAGCAGCGACAGGCTCATCGCTTCGTAGCGCGACGGGAATACGTAGGCGTCGACCGAGCGCATCAGCGTCGGCATGTTTTTCACGAGGCCGAGGAAATGCACGCGCGCATCGATGCCGAGCGCGCGCGCCTCTTCCGGATACGGGCTGCCGGGCAGATAACCGGCCACCGCCAGGTGCACGTTCGCGGGCAGCTTCGTCAGCGCCTTCAGCACCGTGCCGAGGTTCTTGCGCGGCGTGCGCAGGTCGCCGACGAACAGCAGCAGGAACGCGTCGTCCGGCAGCTTGAACGCCGCGCGGTCGGCCTGCGCACCGGCGAACGCGCTGCCGTCGACGCCGTTGTAGATCACGCTGATCTTGCGGCTGTCGATGCCGAGCCCGGCGATCTCGTCGGCCACCTTCTGCGACACGGCGGTGATCGCGCGCGACCGCTTGTACGCCCAGCGCTCGAGCGTGGTATTCACGCGCGTATAGACGTACTGATAGGCCGACCACAGCCCCTTCGTCGGCCCGAACGGATAGTACGGACTCTTGAACCAGCCGCCGTGCACGAAGTGCGCGGTATTCACGTCGGCCTTGATCCACGAGATGAAGCCGTTCACGTGCAGCACGTCGTATTCGCTGCGGTGCGCGCGCAGCCAGGCCGCGCTCTTCAGCGCGAACACCTGCTGCTTGACGAGATTCGACGGCCAGAAGCCGCCGACCTTCACCGGCACCCAGCGCACGCGCGGGTCGGCCAGCAGCTCGGGCGCGACGTGCGACGCGACCAGCGTGACCTCGTAGTTCTCGGCCAGCGCCGCGCGCGCGATTTCGTAATTGACGCGGCCCTGGCCGTCGTTATGTCGCACGACGTGCGTGACGATCGCGATTCTCAATGGTCGCCTCCCCGTGAATGCGCGGCGGCCAGCAAGCGTTGTGCCTTTTGCCAGTGCGCCGCGGCTAGTATCGAAAAAATGGCTGTGAACATCAGCAGACCGCCCGTGCCGATCAGCGAGTTCGTGAACACGAGCATCGCGAAGGTCGACAGGCACAGGCTCAGGCACGCGCCGACGAACTTGTCATTGCGCAGCTTGAATGCCGCACGCAGCGTGCGGCCGAACAGCATCACGACGCCGGCGAGATACAGCAGCGTGCCGGGCCAGCCGAGCACGAACGGCACGTTCATCACGCCGCTGTCGAAGCTGCCGTACTTGCCGAGCTCGCCGCTGTCGCTCGACAGCTTCGTGGATGCCCCCGTCGCGCCCATCCCCTCGCCGGCGACGTCGGTGAACGCCGTCTGCGCGAAGGTGGCGTAGAACTTGTTGCGGTCGTCGTAGCTGCGGTCGTCCTTCAGGTTCGTGATCGACTGCAGGCGCGCGCCGAGACGGTCGGCCACCGGCCCGACGGTCAGGAGCGGCACGCACAGCCCGACCAGCACGACGCCGCTGATCAGGATCCGCATCCGCACGCGGTTGCTCGACTGCACGAGCTGGATCGCGAGCGCGATCACCCAGCCGCCCCAGGTCGAGCGCACGAGACACAGCGCGAACGACACGAAGCCGGCCGCGCCCGCGAACCAGCGGATCTTCTGCGGCGCGGCGAACACGAACACCAGCGCGCCCATGATCGCGAACGCGAACGGCCCCGACGAGTTCATCGTGCTGAACACGCGCACGCCGTACGGCACCGGCTCGCCCTGCGAACCCATGTCGGAGCCGATCATCCACAGCACGTCCCACTGCGGCATCACGAAGTACTGCACGACGCCGTACAGGCCCATCACGAGCATGCCCCACATGAACGTGGACAGCAGCACGTCGCGGTATTCGGGATAGTCGCGGGCGTTGACCATGATGTGAAAGCCGATCAGCACCGGGTACACCCAGTTCGCGAGGTCGTAGGTCGCGGCCATCACGCCGCTCGACACGATCCCGACGAGGTACGCGTACGCGAGCCCGAACAGCATCAGCAGGATCGGGATTCCGCGCCGCTGCGCGAGCACGCGGTAATGCCGGATCAAACCCAGGCCGGCGATCATCGTCACCGCGAGCGGCGCGACCTGGATCAGGCTCGTCGGCGTGAACGCGCCCTTCGACCAGTCGGCGAGACGCCGCACTTCCGGGCTCAGGAACCACACCCACCACATGAAGCCGACGTAGCGCGCCGGACTCTTGAAATACAGCCAGATGCCGACCGCGATGGCCAGCACCGGAAACGCGAGCGTCAGCACCTTGCCCTGGTGAATGGCGATCAGCGCGGCGGTGAAGGACCACAGCCCGGCCTGCCCGACCCAGTGCTTCCGCTCGGGCAGCCAGTTGCGGCGGCGCGACGGTGCGCGTTCGGCGGCAATCGTACTCATCGATCCGCTCTCACCGCGACGACGGGCGCGAATCCGCGAGCGGCATCGCCAGGCCCGCCGCCGCCGGCGTCCGGCGCCGGCGCAGCATGTCGCGCGTGATCCGCACGTGCTGCTCGGCGAACGCCTGCGTGGTCAGGTCGCGCTCGCGCAGGCACGCGG
>NZ_QOBB01000364.1:0-4473 GCF_024704855.1 Burkholderia sp. HAN2018
GCCGGTGAACCGCTCGACGAAGCGTCGGCATGCCGGAAGGCGGGCGAGCTCGTCGCGCAGGGGCGCGCCGACATCGTTGCGCTGACACTCGGCGCGCGCGGCGCATGGGTCGTCACGCGCGAGCGCGCGCTGCGCCTGCCGGGCAGGCCCGCGGCCGTGTGCAGCACGGTGGGTGCCGGCGACAGTTTCGTCGGCGGGATGATCTGGGCGCTGGCGCGCGGCGTGCCGTTCGACGACGCGTGCCGGTATGCGCTGGCGGCATCGGCCGCGTCGGTCGAGCATCCCGGTACGGCACTGTGTACACGCGAGGACGTCGAGCGGATTCATGCGGAACTGGTTGCGCAGGCACGCGGCACGGCCATGGCGCGAGGTGCGGCATGAGCTTGCGTGCGATCGTCTGCCTGCTGCTGCTGTCGTGCCTGCCGCGGATGTCGTCCGCCGGCGCCGGCACGGTCGCGCCCGTGTCGCAACGCGTGCTGATACTCGTCTATCACCGGTTTGCGACGCAACGCGTGGATTCGATGACGGTGCGCACCGGGACATTCGTCGAGCAACTGCACGCGATCGAGGCGAGCGGCTACCGTATCGTGCCGCTTGCCGACGTCGTGCGCTGGCACGATGGCCAGACGGATGCGCTACCGGCGCGCGCGGTCGCGATCACGGTGGACGACGGTCACCGTTCCGTCTACGACGTGCTGCGCCCGCTGCTGGCGGCGCATCCGGTGCCGGTCACGCTGTTCATCTATCCGTCGGCGATTTCCAACGCCCGCTACGCGATGACGTGGGATCAGTTGCGCGCGCTCGGCCGATCCGGCGGATACGATATCGAGTCGCATACCTACTGGCATCCGAATTTCGCCACCGAGCGCGCGCGGCGCACTGAAGCGGATTACCAGCGATTCGTCTCGTTCCAGTTGGACCGGTCGCGCGAGCGGCTCGAATCCGAAACCGGTCGGCCGATCCGGCTGCTGGCCTGGCCGTTCGGCGTCCATGATGCGCAGACCGACCGGCTGGCCGCTCGCGAAGGCTATGTCGCGGCGTTCACGATCGATGCCCGCCCCGTTCGGCCGACGGATCCCCCGATGGCATTGCCGCGCTATCTGATGACGGATGCGTGCGGCACGCGATGCATGAACGGATTGCTGCAAACCGCCGGGGAGCAGCCGTGACCGGTCACCGGATCGCGGGGTTACCGCCATCGTTCGCCGATGTCGTCTCCGTCGGGGTTCACGCCGGGCCGGATCCCGTGGGGCCCGCTGCACCATCGCTGCGTTCCTGCCGCGATTCCCGCCGGCCGGCACTGCGGGATCGGCCAGCCTGTACGAGCCGGATCGACCATGCCGTGGAATGACGAACGCTATCCGCCGTCGATGCGGAACCTGCCGCCGCCGGTTCGCGGCAAGGCGATCGAGATCGCCAACGCGCTGCTGCGGCAAGGGCGCGCCGAGGGCAGCGCGATCCGTATCGCGATCGCGCAGGCGAAACGCTGGGGGCGGGCGCATGCTGCCTTTCGCCCACGCGGGTGAGGGGCGGGGGCGTCAGGTCGATTCAGGTCGCGCTAGGCCCCGCATCGAGCCGGGCAGGCACGCGGGGCCGGCGTGCGTTCGACGGATGCCGCATGCAGCCGCCCGGCCAGCACGCACGCAAGCAGCATGGCGACGACGGCGATGCCGTGAAGCGGGTTGCGCAGGCACGACGCGACCTGCTCGCTCCTGCCGACGCCGAACAGGCACCACAGGCAGAAGTGTTCGCAGTTGTTGGTGAGCAGCCGGTAGCGGCATTCGCCGAGGCGCGAGGTTGCGCGCCGCGCCGCCTCCGTGCCGTCGTACGGAGCCCGCGCGTGCCGGACCATCGCGAGACCGAAGCCGGCGCAGAAGTCGTCGAGGGAGACGACTTCGACCGGGCCGCCGCCCGGACTGCGTGCCAGGCCCGCGTAGTGGATCACGTTGCCGTTGCCGATGTAGATCCCGTGGTGAACGTAACCGGGGCGCCGGGTCACGAGGTGGGCGCCGACCGGAAGGTCGTGGTGCGGCGCGGCATCGTCGGCATGGGCTGTGTTCGGGTGAGTCATGGCCAGCTCCTGGAACTGGTGGCGGCCGTGCGGAACACTTGCTCGCGAGCCGCGGTACGCGTTGCATCCTGTCACGTCTCCAGTATTGGCGGCGGAACATGGCCGGACAATCAGCGCGGTCTGAGCTTGCTGTCCGACGTCGGGTCGCCGTGTCGGAAATTTCCGACGCGCCGCGCAATATCGGCTGACAGCCGGAACGGACAATGGCGCCGCGCCGCCGCGCGTGGCGCGTCGTGCGGGCTCGCCGCGCCGCTGGCCGGTCGGGAGCACTTGACCTGCGTCAACCGGAAATCGACGTTCCGCGCGACGCTGGCTTCGTCAACGATGCGAATGCGTCACGTCGCGGCACGCCGGCCGTGACGCGCCCGGACGAACGAGCCGCATCGCCACCCGCGTGCCTGAATCGGGAGAACGAAATGCGGACTGGAATCGTCGGGTCGCTACTGCTGTCGACCTGTTTGATGGCCGCCGCCGCGAGCGTGCCGGCTCAAGCGCTGCCCGAGCCGATCGTGCGGAACGGCGCCGTATACATCACGGGCGGCGTCGGCGAGGAGGAAGTCGCGGCGTTTCGCGCCGCTGCGCCGCGTTACAACTTGCGGATCACGTTCGCGACGAAGGCCGGTCATTACCTGTCCGACATCGACGTCACGTTGGCGTCCGGCAAGTCGATGATCCTCGACGCGCACACGGCCGGCCCGTTCCTGTTCGCGCGCGTGCCGCCGGGGCGATATACGGTATCGGCGCGCGATCGGGCCGTTCAGGAAGTCCGTCACGTCGTCGTACCGGCGCACGGCGCCGTCGATATGCGGTTCTACTGGCGGAACCCGGACCGGCGCGATGTGATGCGGCTTTGCAGCGGTTGTCCGGGCGCAGGCACGCCCTAGACGCGCATTGCGATCGACGCGTTTCGGGCGGCGGCGCAGCGCGTGCCGTTGATCTGCCTCACGCGGCGTGGCGGCGGATTCGCAACAATATCCGCAGGAATTCGCGTCGCGAGGTGTGCTTTGAAGAATCGTGCAATCGTCCATTGGCCGCGTGCCGGGCGGCACCAGCATGAGCCGTTTCGAGGCGGGTGGCAGGGCGCAGCGACGCTCGGCCGCGTGCTGGCGGGCATGCTGCTGGCGCTCGCGTGTGTCGCCGCCCGGGCCGGAACCGTCCCGGTGACGGTCGTCGATGCCGGCAGCGGCCGGCCGGTGTCGGGCGCGCTCGGTTATGCGTCGGGCAGCAGCCTGGTTGCATCGGCCGCCGGCATGTTTGCCGCGCCGGCGGGCGACGTGACGCTCAGCGTGACCGCGCCCGGCTATGCACGCGCGGAGGTCGTGCTCGCCGCCGGCGAGACGGCACGCACGGTGCGGCTCGTCCCGTTCCGTCCGAAGGCCGTCTACCTGTCGGTCTACGGTGTCGCGGATCGCACGCTGCGCGACGCGGCGCTCGCGCTCCCGGGCCGCACGGCCGTCAACGCGTTCGTGATCGACGTGAAGGGCGATCGCGGGATGACGCCGTATCGCAGCGACGCACGCGAAGCGATCGGCGCGGCGAGCGGCGAGCCGGGCCCGCGCGTCGCGGACCTGCCGGCGCTGATCCGCGCATTCCACCTGCGCGGGCTCTACCTGATCGCGCGCATCGTCGTATTCAAGGACGATCCGCTCGCGGCCGCCCATCCCGACTGGGCGGTGCACGACGCGGCCGGCGGAATCTGGCGTGATCGCGAGCATCTGCGCTGGATCGATCCGACCGTGCGCGCCGCGTGGGAACACAACTTCGATGTGGCCGAGGAGGCCGCGCGGATGGGTTTCGACGAGATCCAGTTCGACTATCTGCGCTTTCCGGATGCGAGCGGCCTGCGGTTCCACGAACCCAACACCGAGGCGAACCGCGTGGCCGCGATCACCGGATTCCTGGAGGGCGCGCGCGCACGGTTGCGGCCTTACAACCGCTACCTGTCGGCCGATATCTTCGGCTACGTGTGCTGGAATGCCGACGACACGCAGATCGGGCAGCGGCTCGGCTCACTGGGCGGGCTGGTCGATTACATTTCGCCGATGCTGTATCCGTCGGGCTTCACGTGGGGGCTGCCGGGCTGCCGCAAGCCGACCGATCACCCCGGCGAGATCGTCGGGCGGTCGCTCGCGGAAGCGATGCGCCGCACGGGGCTCGACGGCGTGCGGTTCCGGCCGTGGCTGCAGGCATTTCGCGACTATGCGTTCGACCGGCGCGCGTTCGACGCGGCGGACATCCGCGCACAGGTCGACGCCGCGGACGCGGCCGGCACGGATGGATGGATGCTGTGGAATCCGCGCAATCGTTACGATCCCGCTGCGCTGCCGCGCTGACCGGTGCGCTGCTGTTCGCGCTGGCGCCGGCCGGCGCTCGCGCGGTGCGCGACGCGGCACCGGCGACGG
>NZ_QOBB01000365.1:0-4446 GCF_024704855.1 Burkholderia sp. HAN2018
CGGCGTGCTGCAGTTCACGCCGGAAGGCCCGCTGCTGTTCGTGCGCCCGTCCACGCAACCTGAAAACTACTGGCAGGTGTACTGCGACACCAACCGCGTGATCCTCGAGACGTTCCGCGACGCGCAATACCCGACGCCCGAAACGCCGATCTCGCATCGTACGGCTTGATTGCGTCATTTATCGGCACACGAAAAATGCCTGCCACGGCTACTTCAGTTTCCTGTCAAATCCGCCGTTATTCGGAGCACGCGGCAATGACTTCGCGGGATGCCCGCGAAGCGTTCGCACCAGCCGGTGAAGCGGAATCCGAGGCAAAAATGACCTTGTAGCCGTCGCAAGGTACTCGCATACGATCGCTGCCACAGAAGTAGTGTTGGCAATCACCGCCCTACTTACGGTAACTTACAGAAAATTGAAACATCACCTTCTCATCGCGGGCACCGGCCGTGCCGGAACAAGCTTCCTGGTCCAATACCTCGCGGCATGCGGCCTCGACACGCATCTCGCGAGAAATCCTGAAGATCGGCTCGATGAGAATGCCAATGCAGGCCTTGAGGACTTTCCGGCGAGCAATGCCGATCTTCCCTATGTCATCAAGTCCCCATGGCTTTATGAGTTTGTCGACGAACTGCTCGCACGCGAAGATATCCGCGTCGATGCCGTCATCATTCCCATGCGGGATCTTGTTGAGGCAACCTCGAGTCGTGTAGCCAACGAACTGCGGGCGCGTCTCGGGCTCGAAGGATTGCCCGGCGAACTGACACGCTGGCATACGTGGGGATCTACTCCCGGGGGGGTCGTCTATTCGTTGAACCCGATCGATCAGGCGCGTCTGCTGTCGATGGGTTTCCATCAGGTAATCCATGCCTGCGTAAAGAAAGGCGTGCCGCTGGTCTTTCTGGAGTTCCCGCGCTTCATCACAGACGGCGAATATCTGTACGAGCAATTGCGGCCGATCCTGACTGGGATCGACCTTCCGACGGCGATGCTCGCACACACCCGGACTGCCCAACCCGACAAGGTGAGGATCGGTGGCGAGCTCGCGAATTCAGCGAACGTCTCCAAGGGTGAGCTCTTCCCGAATTTTGACTCGCTGGATCGGGTAGCACTCCACCGAGAGATTACCAATTCACGGCGCGATCGCGATATCTATCGCATGGAAGCGGAAAACCTGAGATCCACGATCGCCGATCTGGAGCACCGTCTGGACGAGTGCGCACAGGACCGCGATCGCTGGAGGGGACAAGCTGCGCTAGACAGCTCGCATCGAGTCCGCGTGGAGCAGGAACTGCAAGAAGAGCGCCGGCAGCATGAGATCCTGGTGTCAGACATGCAACGTGGGCATCTACAGCAATTTGAAGAAGCCATTGGCGATCGGGATCGTGCAATCTCCGACCTGAAATCCACCATTGCCGATGTGGAGCACCGTCTGGATGAGTGCGCACAGGACCGCGATCGCTGGAGGGGACAAGCTGCGCTAGACAGCTCGCATCGAGTCCGCGTGGAGCAGGAACTGCAAGAAGAGCGCCGGCAGCATGAGATCCTGGTGTCAGACATGCAACGCGGGCATCTACAGCAATTTGAAGAAGCCATTGGCGACCGGGATCACACGATCTCCGACCTGAAATCCACCATTGCCGGTGTGGAGCACAGGCTGGGCGAGTGCGTACAGGATCGCGATCGCTGGAAGGAACAAGCTGCGCAAGAAAACCTGCATCGGGTCCGTGCGGAGCAGGCGTTGGTGGAAAGTCATCAGCAGCAAGAGAAACTCGTCTCGGACATGCAACGTATGCATCTACAGCAACTGGAAGAAGTCATTGGCGACCGGGACCGCTTGATCTCCGAGATGGCGGAAAAGAACACAACGTTAGAGGAGATTTTCACCTCGACCTCCTGGCGGATCACCGATCCACTCCGAAAACTGCACCGGGTCATGTACCGTAAGTGACCTGTCCCTGCGATTGGTTTTGGTAAAGACGACAAATCCGTTGCGACAAGCGAGCGCCACCCAGATTTCAATCCCGAGCAAGCGCGGAAAGTGGATGCGGTGGCGATCGTCCGGCAACTTACGCCGTCTGCTGGTCAGTCACACGAGCAAGTACGCGGAAACCGAGCATGCCCACTCGTGAAGGCCATACATGGAATCGCAACGCGATACGCCACGTGGCAAGCGCAGCAATTTCTACACAACCGAGCGATGCGCCGAGCAAAGTACGACACACTCACACACGACGATCAACAGTCGTTTGCCTGCCGTCCGATACATCCCGTGCGAATCGCATCGCGTGTCCCAAATGTGCGAGGTCGACGATCTCCTCGACAAACCATACGCACACCCATCCTGCCCGCTTCTTCACTACGTCAGGCTGCTTGCGTGAGAAATCCTGGACCCAAGCAGGTACTAGTGCTTCAGCGGCTTGAGCACGGTCTTCTCGAATGACATCCCGAGCCAAGCTCGATTGCCCTTCCGCCTGGAAACGCAGGCGTCTGTCAATGAAGTTGTCCTTCGGAGCTGGAAGATCCCGCCCCGTCCCCCATGGTGATATCGCTGCACTCCGTCTAACGTTGCTTGCGTTACATCCGTGGGCGGGCGAGCCAACACTTCACGTCATTCCGCTTTGCTAAAATGACTCGCCCTCTCGAATCGAACTGGCACCCAATCGCCCCGACCCAGGCATTCCCCCATGAGTATCCACCCGATCATCCTGTGCGGCGGTAACGGCAGTCGTCTGTGGCCGATGTCCCGCAGCAACTACCCGAAGCAATTTCTAAAGCTGGCGGGCGAACAGCCCCTTATCCAGCAAACGGTCCTGCGCGCCAGCAAAATCTCGGGAATCGCCTCTCCGGTCATCGTCGCGAATCACGTGCATCGCTTCATGGTTGCCGAGCAACTGCAGCATACCGGCATCAAGCCACGAGCCATCGTGCTGGAACCGCTCGGCCGCAACACCGCACCAGCAATCGCCGTGGCGGCACAGATCGCATTACGCGATGATCCGGATGCCTTGCTTCTCGTGCTGCCGTCCGACCACGTCGTGCAAAATTTGCCCGCGTTCATCACGGCCGTCGACACCGCAGTCGCCGTCGCGAAGCAGGGACATCTCGTCACATTCGGGATTCCGCCGACCGAGCCCCACACCGGTTATGGGTACATTCGCCGCGGTGAAGCGATCGAGGCCGGCATTGGCGCTCACGCTGTCGACGCGTTCGTCGAAAAGCCCAACCGTGAGCGGGCTGCGGAATTCGTCCAGGACGACCGCTACTACTGGAACAGCGGCATGTTTCTGCTAAACGCGGCAGCTTATCTCGACGAAGTCGCACAACATGCACCCGATATCAGTCGACAAGCAACAAGGGCGTTTGAACACGCTCAGCAGGACTACGATTTTCTGCGCCTCGACAGCGATGCATTCGCTGCGTGCCCAGACATCTCCATTGATTACGCCGTCATGGAGAAGACCGAGCGTGCGGCCGTGGTCGCGGCAACCCAACTCGGCTGGAGCGATATCGGTTCGTGGAGCGCGCTAGCTGATATCTCTGCGCGCGACGATCACGGCAATATAGCCTCCGGTGACGTCTATACGGACACGGTTGCAAACTCATACATCCGTGCGGAACACCGAATGGTCGCCGCGATCGGGGTCCAGGATGTCGTCATAGTCGAAACCGCAGATGCTGTCCTTGTCGCGCATCGCGACCACGTCCAGGACGTAAAGAAGGTCGTCGAAAAACTCAACGTATCGGGACGACTCGAATCAGTCACACATCGCCGCGTCCCTCGCCCCTGGGGATCCTACGAAAGCATCGATGCCGGCGACCGCTTCCAGGTCAAGCGGATCATCGTCGCGCCCGGGGCGCAACTGAGCCTGCAGATGCACCATCACCGAGCGGAGCACTGGATCGTTGTAAAGGGCGCCGCGCTCGTGACGAACGGGGATGCGGAAATCATTCTTACCGAAAATCAATCCACCTATATTCCCCTTGGCACCCCACATCGACTCAAAAACCCCGGCAGGATCCCGCTTGAGCTGATCGAAGTCCAGTCGGGGTCGTATCTCGGCGAGGACGACATCGTCCGCTTCGAAGACACCTACGGCCGCGCAGCGTCGTAATCACGGCAAAATCCGGCTCGCGCGCCGCACACGGCCGCGATCCTGATACATCCCCAACGGGCAGCACGCACCCGCGTCCTGCCCGTTTTCCATTACGTCAAGCAGTGTCAGACAGGTTGCCGCCCCTCCCGGCTCAGGTTATAAAAGCGCCACCCACCCGGTGCATGCGCCGCCCTTTCTACCCTTGACTTCGGAGAACGCATGATCGATCTCGCCACCGCCCAGCAATTCCTGATGACCCGCGGCCTCGACTTCGGCCTCAACCTCCTCGCCGCGATCGTCTTGTGGTTCGTCGGCCGCTGGGCGATCCGCATCGGTACCCGCCTGCTCGGC
>NZ_QOBB01000366.1:0-4415 GCF_024704855.1 Burkholderia sp. HAN2018
CGGCGCCGACCGGGCCACGCTGGCCGGCAGCGGGCCGGTGTCGGTCGCGCATCACGCGCTCGCCGTGCCCGCGCAGGCGGGCAGGCTGGACGCGGCGAACGGCCCTTACGTGCTCGGGCTGCTCGACGCGGCAATCGACGGCGCGCTGGCGGGCCGGTACGACGCGATCGTCACCGCGCCGTTGCAGAAGAGCACGATCAACGATGCGGGCGTGCCGTTCACCGGCCATACCGAGTACCTGGCGGAGCGCACGCATACGCCGCGTGTCGTGATGATGCTGGCCGGTACCGGCCACCGGCCGCTGCGCGTGGCGCTCGCGACCACGCACCTGCCGCTGAAGGACGTGTCGGCCGCACTGACGGTCGACGGGCTCGTCGAGACGCTCGCGATCATCGATCGCGACCTGCGGCGCGACTTCGGTCTCGCCGCGCCGCGCATTCTGGTGACGGGCCTGAACCCGCACGCGGGCGAGAACGGTTATCTCGGCCGCGAGGAGATCGACGTGATCTCGCCGGCACTGGCCCGCGCGAACGCGCAGGGCATCGACGCGCGCGGCCCGTATCCGGCCGACACGCTGTTCCAGCCGCGTCACCTCGCCGATGCCGATTGCGTGCTAGCGATGTTCCATGACCAGGGCCTGCCCGTGCTGAAGTACGCGACGTTCGGCGAGGGCATCAACGTGACGCTCGGGCTGCCGATCATCCGTACGTCGGTCGATCACGGCACGGCACTCGATCTGGCCGGCACGGGCCGCGCGGATCCGGGCAGCATGATCGCCGCGCTCGACACGGCCGTCACGATGGCGCGCCATCGCCGCACCGCCTGACGCGGCCCGGCTTTACCTCATTCGTCGTATTTTTCGTTTTACTCAGTCGATGTCGAACAGCAGACAGCACCAAGGCCATTTCGCGCGCAAGCGCTTCGGGCAGAACTTCCTCGTCGATCACGGCGTGATCGACTCGATCGTCGCGACGATCGGCCCCGCGCGCGGCCAGCGCATGGTCGAGATCGGCCCCGGGCTCGGCGCGCTGACCGAGCCGCTGATCGCGCGCCTCGCGACGCCCGAGTCGCCGCTGCATGCGGTCGAGCTCGACCGCGACCTGATCGGGCGCCTGCAGCAGCGCTTCGGCGCGCTGCTCGAACTGCATGCAGGCGACGCGCTCGCGTTCGACTTCCGCTCGCTCGCGGCACCCGGCGACAAGCCGTCGTTGCGGATCGTCGGCAACCTGCCGTACAACATTTCCAGCCCGCTGCTGTTTCACCTGATGACGTTCGCCGATGCGGTCATCGACCAGCACTTCATGCTGCAGAACGAAGTCGTCGAACGGATGGTCGCGGAGCCGGGCACGAAGGCGTTTTCGCGTCTGTCGGTGATGCTGCAGTACCGCTACGTGATGGAAAAGATGCTCGACGTGCCGCCGGAATCGTTCCAGCCGCCGCCGAAGGTCGATTCGGCGATCGTCCGGATGATTCCGTACGAGCCGCACGAACTGCCGGATGTCGATCCCGGGCTGCTCGGCGAAATCGTCACCGCGGCGTTCTCGCAGCGCCGCAAGATGCTGCGCAATACGCTCGGCGACTATCGCGAGACGATCGATTTCGATGCGCTCGGCTTCGATCTCGCGCGCCGTGCGGAGGATGTGAGCGTGGCCGAGTACGTCGGCGTGGCGCAGGCGCTGGCGAAGGTGCGCAAGGCCGCGGAGTAACGGCAGCGCGTGCGTCATGCGCGCGTCGCACGCCGGCTCGAGGTTCGCAAGGCTGCCCTGGCGGGCAGCCTTTTTCATTTTCCCCGCGCCGTATTCGTCGATGCCGGGCCGCGACCGGGCGGCCACCGGGTGTCGTTACGCGCGCCGGCGCGGCGGCGCGTTGACGAGCGCGATGCCCGTCAGCACGAGTGCGGCCGCCGACATGAAGCGCCAGCCGACCGATTCGCCGAGCAGCAGCACGCCGAACGCAACGCCGAACAGCGGCGACAGGAACGTGAACACGGACAGTCGTGATGCGCTGTAGCGCGTCAGCAGCCAGAACCACGACAGGTAGCTGACGAACGCGACGATCACCGACTGGTACGCGAGGCTCGCGACCGCGACCGGCGTGACGTGCGCGAACGACACCTGGCCGAACAGTGCGGCCAGCGCGACCAGCACGACCGCCGATACCGCGAGCTGGTAGAACAGCGTCTTGCTCGCGCTCGCCCGTGCGAGCGCCGTCGAGCGTACGACGACGGTCGTCGCGGCCCACATCGCGCCGCCGAGGATCCCAAGCGCGTCGCCGGCGAGCCCGGCCAGCACGGATGCGCCGGGCGCGCGCGGCTTCAGGAAGCCGTCCGCGAACGCGAGCGCGATGCCGGTGAATGCCAGGCCGACGCCGGCCCACTGCGTGCGCTGCAGCCGTTCGCCGGGTGCGAACAGGTGCAGGCCGAGCGCGGTGAAGCACGGCGCCGTGTACAGGAAGATCGCCATGTGCGATGCGCTCGTCAGCGTCAGCCCGAAAAACACGCAGATGAATTCGCCGGCGAACAGCGCGCCGGCCGCGAGGCCCGCGCCGAACGTGCCGTCCGCCTGAAACAGCGGCGTACCGCGCGAGCGGGCCCAGCCCCACAGCAGCGCCGCCGCGATCACCGAGCGCAGCCCGGCCTGGAACATCGGCGCGATCGCGGCGTTCGTGCTCTTGATCGCGACCTGCTGGAAGCCCCAGATCGCGCACAGCAGCAGCATCAGGCCGACGGCGCGCATGTCGAGCGCGCGGCGCACGGGGGCAGCGAGTGCACTCATCGGCGAACCTCGCCGGTTCGGTACGGCGGCTGCGAGATCGGGAGGGTGGCGCATCCGGCGCGCTCGAATCGGCGGTGTCGCACGGCAGTGTCGCGGTAGGGGGGAGTGGGTGGTCGCATTCGGGCGATGGGTCGCATGCCCGCTTTTGGTGCGAGGTGGAAGGATGTTACCCGATCCGCACGGTAGCCGGGCGAGCAGGGGCGTGCTGTTTTCCGCGTTGCCCTTGCGCCGGCAGGCGTTACCCGCCGGGCGTCCCCGGCCAGGCGCCCCCAGCTGGGCGCCCCCGGCGAAGTTCACCCGACTCTGGTAGAGTTCCCGGTTCTGGAAAGTCCCCACAGGAGTACAACCCATGCGATTGCTGCATACGATGCTGCGAGTCGGCGATCTCGACCGCTCGATCAAGTTCTACACCGAATTGCTCGGCATGAAGGTGCTGCGCCGCGACGACTATCCGGAAGGCAAGTTCACGCTCGCATTCGTCGGCTACGGCGATGAAAGCAACAACACGGTGATCGAACTGACCCATAACTGGGATACCCCGTCCTACGACCTCGGCACGGGTTTCGGCCATCTGGCGCTGGAAGTCGACGACGCGTACGCGGCCTGCGACAGGATCAAGGCGCAAGGCGGCAAGGTCACGCGCGAAGCGGGCCCGATGAAGCACGGCACGACCGTGATCGCGTTCGTCGAGGATCCGGACGGCTACAAGATCGAGTTCATTCAGAAAAAGGCGCACTGAGCGCCGGATGAACCGGGCCGTGGCGTGCGATGTGCGCGGCGGCAAAAAAGGGCGATGCGGAATGACCCGCATCGCCCTTTTTCGTGGGCGGCGAAGCCGTGCGCGTCAAAGCGACGGCAGCAGCTCGGGCGGGTGATGCTTGAGCGTGTGGCGCGCTTCGCGGAACTCGGGGAAGATCGACTCGACGGTCTGCCAGAAGGCCGGGCTGTGGTTCATTTCGCGCAGGTGCGACAGCTCGTGCGCGACGACGTAGTCGATGATCGACATCGGGAAATGGATCAGCCGCCAGTTCAGGCGGATCTTGCCGTCGCTCGAGCAACTGCCCCAGCGCGTCGCGGCCGACGACAGCGCATACATCGAATACGTGACGCCGAGCTTCTCCGCGTACACCGCGAGGCGTTCACCGAAGATTCGCCGGGCTTCGCCCTGCAGCCAGCCCTGCACGCGATCCTTGATCTGCTGCATGTCGGCCTGCACGGGCAGCGGCAGCGAGAGCCGCAATGCATCGGCGTCGAATGCGACGGCGCCCGCGCCGAGCGCGATCGTCACCGTCTTGCCGAGATAGGGCAGCTGCGCGCCGTCGCGCCAGTCGATCTGCGGCAGCGCGCGCTGCTCGGTGCGCGTCTTCCACTCGGCGAGCTTCGCGAAGATCCAGCGTTGTTTCTCGGCGATCGCGGCTTCGATGTCGGCGAGCGTGACCCAGCGCGGCGCGGTGATCGACAGCCCGCTGCCGTCGATCGTGAAGCCGATCGTCCGGCGCGCCGAGCGCTTCAGGCGGTATTCGAGCACGCGGCTGTCGAGTGCGAACGTCCGCACGCGCGAGCGGTCGGGCGCGGGGCCCGGATCGAGGGGCGCAGCGGGGGCCGCTTCGGTCGGCGCGGGCGGGGCAGCGGGCGCCGACG
>NZ_QOBB01000367.1:0-4354 GCF_024704855.1 Burkholderia sp. HAN2018
CGGCAGCCGGCGATCCCGCGCCGTGCCGCCGTACCGGGTGCGCGTCGGCGACGCGCGCACGGCACCGCGGCGGCGGCGCATCGGATCAGTAGCGGTAGTGGTTCGGCTTGAACGGGCCGTCCTTCTGCACGCCGATGTACGAAGCCTGCTCGTCGGACAGCACGGACAGGTTCGCGCCGATGCGCGCGAGGTGCAGGCGCGCAACCTTTTCATCGAGATGCTTCGGCAGCACGTACACCTTGTTCTCGTACTCGTTGCCGCGCACGAACAGCTCGATCTGCGCGAGCGTCTGGTTCGCGAACGAGTTCGACATCACGAACGACGGGTGGCCGGTCGCGCAGCCGAGGTTCACGAGGCGGCCTTCCGCCAGCAGGATCACGCGCTTGCCGTCCGGGAAGATGATGTGGTCGACCTGCGGCTTGATGTTTTCCCACTGGTACTGGCGGGTCGACGCGACGTCGATTTCCGAGTCGAAGTGGCCGATGTTGCAGACGATCGCGTTGTGGCGCATCGCCTTCATGTGATCGTGGTTGATCACGTGGTAGTTGCCGGTGGCCGTCACGAAGATGTCGGCCTTGTCGGCCGCGTATTCCATCGTCACGACGCGGTAGCCTTCCATCGCCGCCTGCAGCGCGCAGATCGGATCGATTTCGGTGACCCACACGGTCGCGCCCAGGCCGCGCAGCGACTGCGCGCAGCCCTTGCCCACGTCGCCGTAGCCCGCGACGACCGCGACCTTGCCCGCGATCATCACGTCGGTCGCGCGCTTGATGCCGTCGACCAGCGATTCACGGCAGCCGTACAGGTTGTCGAACTTCGACTTCGTGACCGAGTCGTTCACGTTGAACGCCGGGAACGGCAGGCGGCCGTCCTTTTCCATCTGGTACAGGCGGTGCACGCCGGTCGTGGTTTCCTCGGTCACGCCCTTGATGTGCGCGAGGCGCGTCGAGTACCAGGTCGGGTCCGCGTCGAGGTGCTTCGCGATCGACTTGTACAGCGCTACTTCTTCCTCGTTGGTCGGCTTCGCGATCACCGAACGGTCCTTCTCGGCCTTCGCGCCGAGGATCAGCAGCAGCGTTGCGTCGCCGCCGTCGTCCAGGATCATGTTCGCGAATTCGCCGTTCGGCCATTCGAAGATGCGGTGCGAGAACTCCCAGTATTCGTCGAGCGATTCGCCCTTGAACGCGAACACCGGCGTGCCGGCTTCGACGATCGCGGCAGCCGCGTGGTCCTGCGTCGAGAAGATGTTGCACGATGCCCAGCGGACGTCGGCGCCGAGCGCCTTCAGCGTCTCGATCAGCACGCCGGTCTGGATCGTCATGTGCAGCGAACCCGCGATGCGCGCGCCCTTCAGCGGCTGCTGCGCCTTGTATTCGTCGCGGATCTGCACGAGGCCCGGCATTTCGGTCTCGGCGATGTTCAGTTCCTTGCGGCCCCAGCCGGCCAGCGCCATGTCGGCGACGACGAAATCGTTGGAAGCCTTGGAATCGATAATGGCGTTCATCACGCCCTCCTTTCTAAAAAGTTTCTAGATTGGTGACGTGAGCGCCGTTCAGGAAGCGGGGCCGGTGCGACGGTCGCGATACGCGCGCCGCACGGCTGCTTGGTGAAGCTTTCCGAGCCTGGCGGACGCAGAGGTCCGTCGCAACGCTCCTCGGAAAACGGAGGGGATTGTAGCAAATCGGCGCGCGGAATGCGCACACGGATGCAGATGCCGAACACGCGCCGTCGACGCGCGCGGCCGTCAGGAACGGTAAAGGGTCAGGATTCCGCGCCGACCCACGCCTGTTCGCGCAGCCGCGCGCGCAGGCGCGCGACGGCCTGGCTGTGCAGCTGGCATACGCGCGATTCGCTCACTTCGAGCACCGCGCCGATCTCGCGCAGATTCAGACCCCGTTCGTAGTACAGCGACATCAGCAGCTTCTCGCGCTCCGGCAGCCGCTCGATCGCCTCGACGAGCGCTTCGCGCAGGTGCTCGTCGAGCAGTGCCGACAGCGGGTCCGCGTGGTCGACGCGGTAGCGGTCGAGGAACGGCTCGTCGTCGGCCGCGCGGTCGAAATCCTCGTAGTAGATCAGCTGGCTGCCGTGCAGGTCCTGCAGCATCCCCTGGTACTCGTCGAGCGGCATGTTCAGGTGCTGCGCGATCTCGGTCTCGCTCGCCGAGCGGCCGAGATGCTGCTCGACCTGGTGCACCGCGTGCTCGACCTCGCGCGACGTCTTGCGCAGGCTGCGCGGCAGCCAGTCGTTGCTGCGCAGCTCGTCGAGCATCGCGCCGCGGATGCGCTGCGTCGCGTAGGTCTCGAACTGCGCGCCCTGGTCTTCCTTGTAGCGGCCGGCCGCGTCCATCAGGCCGATCATGCCGGCCTGGATCAGGTCGTCGAGGTCGACGCTCGCCGGCATCTTCGCGACGAGCTGCAGCCCGAGGCGACGCACGAGCGGCGCATATTGCGCGAGCACGTCGGCCTGGGACATCTTTCCTTGAGCGTTGTACATCATGGCTCTCTCCTTCCGGTGGCACTCACGCGGCGTGTGCCGCGCCCGCCTCATACGACGGCTTGCCGCCCGCGTGCACGGCGCGGCCCGCACCCGAACGCGGGCGCATCGGCCAGTACAGCAGGTCGGCGGCAATCTGCCGGTAGTCGCGCGCGGCGGCCGACGACGGGAACGCGTCGACCGCGGCGCGCGTCAGCTCGCGCGCATGCTCGACGAGCGGATCGGCGCTCACGCAGCCCGCGTCGGCGATCGACACCGTCAGGTAGCGGCTCGCGACGCCCGCGAGGTTGTCGAACGCGACCTTCGCGTCCGCGTGGCTGCCGACGTGATTGGTCAGCACGCGGAACTGCGCGAACGCATGCGCGAAATGCAGCCGCTTCATGCACGCGTATGCCTCGGTGATCGCCTGCGCCGCGACCCGCGTCACGACCAGCACGTCGTGCGCTTCGCGGGCGAGCGCCGAGAACGAACCGTCGGCGCCGAGCTGCGCGTCGACGAGGACGATGTCGGCCGGCCCGTCGATGAAATCGCTGAGCTGCGCGTCGGTGTAGCCGGCGCGCGCGAGCCGCGCGGCGGCGCACAGGCCGAAGCCGGCCGCGACCCGCGTGCGTTCGCCGTCACGCAGCCACGCGCCCGCGAGCGTCGCGCTGGCCGAATGCACGTCGGCGCGCTCGTCGACGACGAGCACATCTTTGCCGAGCGACGCGAGCGCCGCCGCGAGATTCACGACGGTGGACGTGCAGCCGACACCCGCCGGCCCGCCCGTCACCGCGACGATGCGCGACGCGCGCCCGGCCAGCAGGCGCCGCAGCCCTTCGGCCTGGTCGATGATTTGTTTATCCAAATCGCACCTCGTGCAGCTCGGCGGTGGAACGTGCGGTCAGTGCGGAAAGCAGCGTCGGCATGTCCTCGTCTTGCGGCACGAAGGGCGAGCCGTCGCGCGGCACACAGAACGCGCTCTTCAGCAGGAATCGGGTCGATGCGACGTACAGGTTCTCCGGCACCTTCTGGCCGGTCGACACGTAGTGGATCGGCAGCTTGTAGCGGATCACCGTGTCGAGCACGCCGCCGAGGTGGGTCGCCTCGTCGAGCTTCGTGAGGATGCAGCCGGCCAGGTCCGGATGCTCGCCCGCGCTGCGGTACGCCTGCACGACTTCGTTGAGCGTGTCGCCATGGCTCGTCGCGTTGAGCAGCAGCAGGCGCTGCACCGGCGCGTTCGCGCCGTGCAGCATCGCGATCTGGTCGGATACCGCGCGGTCGCGCTGGCTCATGCCGATCGTGTCGATCAGCACGATGTGCTTGTTGCGCAGCTCGGACAGCGCGAGCGCGAGATCGCCCGCATCCTTCACCGCGTGCACGGGCACGCCGAGGATCTTGCCGAAGATGCGCAGCTGTTCGTGGCCGCCGATCCGGTAGCTGTCGGTGGTCAGCAGCGCGACCTTGCTCGCGCCGAAGCGCATCACGCAGCGCGCGGCCAGCTTCGCGGTGGTGGTCGTCTTGCCGACGCCCGTCGGCCCCATCAGCGCGAACACGCCGCCGCGCTCCATCAGCGCGTCCTCGCTGTCGAGCACCGGCAGGTTCGCCGCGAGCACCGACTGCGCCCATTCGGCCGCCTGCTCGAAGCTCTGCGCGCCGTCGCCGGACGGCATGTTGTCGACCAGCATCCGCACGAGCTGCGCGGAGAAACCGGCCGAGAACAGGTGCTTCGTCAGCGCGCCATGCACGGCGCTGCGACGCTGGCGGTCGTGCCACATCAGGCTGTCGAACTGCTCTTCCATCATCCCGCGCAGCTCGCCGAGCTCCTGCATCACCGTGTCATTGACGATGCGCTCGATGCGCGACTTCACCGCATCGGCCACCG
>NZ_QOBB01000368.1:0-4233 GCF_024704855.1 Burkholderia sp. HAN2018
GTCTCGACGGGCTCGCGCAGGACTGGCGCGTCGACGAAACGGCCGCGCTCAATCTGGTCGCGCTCGACTGCCGGGCCGGCCCCGACGCGCCGCGCCGCGCGCTCACGCCCGGCCTGCCCGACGATGCGTACCGCCACGACGGCCAGCTCACCAAGCGCGACCTGCGTGCGATGACGCTCGGCCGCCTCGCGCCCGTGCCCGGCGAGCTGCTGTGGGACGTCGGCGCCGGCAGCGGCTCGATCGGCATCGAATGGATGCGCGCGCATCCGTCATGCCAGGCGATCGCGATCGAAGCGCATGCGGAGCGGCAGCGCTTCATCGAGCACAACCGCGACGCGCTCGGCGTGCCGGGCCTGCAACTCGTCGCGGGCCGCGCGCCCGATGCGCTCGCGGGGCTCGCCGCGCCCGACGCGATTTTCATCGGCGGCGGGGCGACCGCGGCCGGCGTGCTCGACGCGTGCTGGGCATCGCTGAAGCCCGGCGGCCGGCTGGTCGCGAACGCGGTCACGCTGCAGGGCGAGCTGGCGCTCGCCGCATGGCGCGAGACGCATGGCGGCACGCTCACGCGCGTGTCGCTCGCGCATGCCGAGCCGCTCGGCCGCTTCGACACCTGGCGTCAGCCGCTGCCGGTCACGCTGTACGACGTGCGCAAGCCGGACACGGTCGACATGGCCGACACGGCGGCTTCGCCGGCCACGACGCATACAACGGACGCGTGATGCGCGACGAAACCCCCGAACAGCCCGCGCCGCTACGCTTCGGCTACACGACCGGCAGTTGCGCGACCGCGACGTCGCTCGCCGCCGCGCGGCTGCTGCTCGCGGGGCGTGCGGACGACGCGGTCGAGATCGTGCTGCCGAAGGGGCAGCGCGTGATGATGCGGCTCGAGTTCTGCCGGACGACGGCCGACGGCGCGGAAGCCGGCACGATCAAGGATGCCGGCGACGATCCGGACGTCACGCACGGCGCGCTGATCTTCGCGCGTGTCGCGCTCGCGGCGGCGCCCGGCGTGCGTTTTCATGCGGGGCCGGGCGTCGGCACGGTCACGCGCGCGGGGCTGACGCTGCCGGTCGGCGAACCGGCGATCAACCCGGTGCCGCGCCGGATGATGACGACGCACCTGGAAGCGCTGGCTGCCGAGCATGGGTATGCGGGCGGCTTCGACGTGACGATCGGCGTCGAGGGCGGCGAGGCGCTCGCGCTGAAGACGATGAACCCGCGCCTCGGCATCGTCGGCGGGTTGTCGATCCTCGGCACGACCGGCATCGTGCGGCCGTTCTCGTGCTCGGCCTATATCGCGTCGATCCATCAAGGCATCGACGTCGCGCGGGCGAACGGCATCACGCATATCGCCGCGTGCACGGGCAACGCAAGCGAGGATGCGATGCGCGCGCACTACCACCTGCCCGACATGGCGCTGATCGAGATGGGCGATTTCGCGGGCGCGGTGCTCAAGCACCTGCGGCGCGCGCCGGTCGCGCGGCTGTCGATGTGCGGCGGCTTCGGCAAGCTCAGCAAACTCGCGGCCGGCCATCTCGACCTGCACAGCCGCCATTCGAGCATCGACCTGCCGCTGCTCGCGCAGTGGGCGGCCGAGGCCGGCGCCAGCGACGCGCTGCAGGCGGCGATGCGCGCCGCGAACACGAGCCAGGAAGCGCTGAAGCTCGCGCACGCCGACGGTGTGCCGCTCGGCGATCTCGTCTGCGCGCATGCGCTGCGCGTCGCGCGCGACATCGTGCCGCCGTCGGTTACGGTCGAGATGTTCGCGATCGACCGGCAGGGCCGCTTCGTCGGGACAGCGCGATGAGCGCCCGCATCCTGCTGCTCGGCGGTACCGGCGACGCACTGAAAATCGCGCGCGCGCTCGGGCCGCATCATGTCTATAGTCTCGCCGGCCTCGGCAAGACACCCGACGACTTGCGCTGCGACGTGCGGGTCGGCGGTTTCGGCGGCGCGGCCGGGCTGGCCGCTTATCTGCGCGACGCCGGCATCGGCCTCGTGATCGACGCGACGCATCCGTATGCCGCGCAAATCAGCGCGAATGCCGCCGCCGCGGCGCGTGAAGCGGGCGTGCCGCTGTGGGCACTGCGCCGCGCGCCGTGGTCGCCGCAACCCGGCGACGACTGGCGCATGGTCGACGACTGGGCCGGCATCGAAGCCGCGCTCGCGCCGTTCCGGCGGCCGCTGTTCACGCTCGGCCGCGAACCGCTCGCACATCTCGACGCGATCCCGCCGCACCAGTTCTGGCTCGTGCGCTGCCTCGACCCGCATCCCGGCAACGCGCGTGCGCAGGTCGTCGCCGCGCGCGGGCCGTTCACGCTGGATGGCGAGCGCGCGCTGTTCGCGCTGGCGGGCATCGACGTCGTCGTCAGCAAGAACAGCGGTGGCGCGGCCACCGAAGCCAAGCTCGACGTCGCGCGCGAACGCAGGCTGCCGGTCGTGATGCTGCGCCGGCCGCCGCTGCCCGACGCCGACCGCGCGTTCGACTCGGCCGCGGCGCTCATCGACGCGCTCGATCCGGCCGCGCGCGCATGACGCCGCGCGGCCGGTCATCCCATGAATTGACGGAGATTTTTCGATGACGGTGTATTTCATCGGCGCGGGCCCCGGCGACCCGGAGCTGATCACGGTGAAGGGCCAGCGCCTCGTGCGCACGTGCCCGGTGATCCTGTATGCGGGTTCGCTGGTGCCGGCCGCCGTGCTCGACGGCCATCGCGCGGAGCAGGTCGTCAACACGGCCGAGCTCGACCTCGATGCCATCGTCGCGCTGCTCGCCGCCGCGCACGCGAAAGGGCAGGACGTCGCGCGCGTGCATTCGGGCGACCCGTCGCTGTATGGCGCGATCGGCGAACAGATCCGCCGTCTCAAGACACTCGGGATACCGTACGAAATCGTGCCCGGCGTGACGGCCACGGCCGCATGCGCGGCGACGCTCGGCGTCGAGCTGACGCTGCCCGGCGTCGCACAGACGGTGATCCTCACGCGCTTCGCGGGCAAGACGACGATGCCGGAAGGCGAAGCGCTCGGCTCGCTCGCCGCGCACCGCGCGACGCTCGCGATCCATCTCGGCGTGCGCCATCTCGCCCGCATCGTCGACGAAGTGCTGCCGCATTACGGCGCCGATTGCCCGGTCGCGGTGATCTATCGCGCGAGCTGGCCGGACGAAGAACGCGTGACCGGCACGCTCGCCGACATCGTCGCCAAGGTGCGGGGCACGCAGATCGAGCGCACCGCGCTGATCCTGATCGGGCGCGTGCTCGACGCCGAAGGGTTTGCGGATTCGACGTTGTACGCGAGTGCGGGTTGATTACGCACGGGCGCGGCGTTCACGCAGAAGCGTGCAGCGCGCCGCGTCGATCGTGATCGCACCGCCGGCGAAGTAGATCGGCGTGGCCGATTCGCCGAGGATCAGGATCGACGCGGCGATGCCGACGACGGGGGGCGGGTTGAGCACGACCACGCTCCAGTACGATGCGTTGTCGCGCGCGCCGCGAACGTTGCTTCCGGGCCAGGGTCGACGATGTGCGTTCGGTGTCGCGCGTGCAGTCGCGCCGCAGTCGATCACAAGGACGTTGCTGAGCGGCGGCCGCAGCCGAACCGCAATGGCCGTGTTCCCCGGCCCGAGCTAGGCACGCGCAACACGCCGCGCGAGCCGCGGCGCAAACCCCGCGGCCAGCGCGAATAGCGCGACACACAGGCAGGCCATCGCGACCCATGCGGGCGTCAGGTCCGCGAGATGCTGGCGCACGATGCCGGCCGCGAACGGAAACAGCCCGGCGATCAGGTAGCCGATGCCCTGCACGAACCCCGTCAGCGACGCGGCATCGGCCGGCGTCGCCGCATGATCGACCGTGACGATCAGCGACAGCGGAAACAGCGCGCCGATCCCCGCGCCCATCAGCAGCGCGGCGGGCAACGCGAGCGCTTCGGGCGCGGCCAGCATCACCAGCAAACCGACGAACAGCGACGCGATCGCCGCATGCAGCGCGGGCCGGCGATCGGGCAGGCGGTCGATCGTCGCGGAGATCGTCAGGCCCGCGACGACCTCCGCGAGCGTCACGCCGCCGAGCAGGCTGCCGGCCGCCGTCGGCGACCAGCCGAGCCGCATGTAGTAGGGCGGCAGCCACGCGAGCACGAGCGTGTACGCGCCGGTCGCGATGCCGAAGAACAGCGCGAGCCGCCACGCGCGCGGCGAGCGCGACGGCCGCGCATGCGTTGCCGACGCCGGCCCGG